>JAFGVU010000246.1 GCA_016937855.1 Bacteroidales bacterium
AACTCGACAAACTCGATAACTGTCAACTACTTCCTAAAAGACCACCTCGGCAACACACGTTCTATTGTTTCAGAAACCGGCGAAGTGCTGGAAGAAGACAGCTACTATCCGTTTGGTATGTTGATAGTTGACGAAGATTTATCAAACAGCACAGCTGAACCGGATAACCGCTACAAATACAACGGAAAAGAACTTACAACCGACTTTGGCTTAGATTGGTACGAATATGGTTTTAGAATGTACGACCCGCAAATAGGGCGTTTCCCAAGTCTTGACCCAAAAGCCGATGAGTTTGCATTTGTTTCGCCGTATAATTATGCGGAGAATTCACCGATTGCATTTATTGACTTGTGGGGGTTGCAGGCAGTAAATTATGAAGCTGCAATGGCTATAGGTGATCCAGAGGGATATTTATCTTATAAAGAAAACCAAGTTAAAGCAGCCCAAAGTACTGTTAATTATTTAACAAATTTTGGAGGAGAAAAACGCATAGCTTTTTCGTTTAAATTTACAGTCGGACCTCAAGCAGGAGCAAAGGGTACTGTTGGCGGAATTAGTTTAGGAGCAGAAGGAGGTGAAAACACAGAAGTATTTACTTTAGAATATGAAGATATAGAAGAAGACTCAGGTGTTGATGGAGATTGTTTTAATTTAAATTATATTTCAAAAGAAGATGAAAATGTTGTGACAGATTTTGGATCATTTAATTTTGGAACGGTAGGTTTTGGTGCATCAAAAGAAGAAATTATTAATTTGAATAATGGAGAAAAAGAAGTTTCAGAAACATTCTCGGGAAATGCTTTGATTTTCTCAGGTGATATTACAAAAAATAGTGATGGTAGCGAAACATTAAATAAAAATTATATAGATATTGGTTTATCTATACGTGCTATTTGGGGTGTTGAAATAAAATTTCAAGTAGGTAAACAAAAATAATAAAATGAAAATCAATAAATTTTTAATTGTATTTGTTATTTTTATAGCAAGTTGTGATATTAGTATTCAAAAAAATACTTTAAATGAGCAAAAAAAACAAGTGATTAATTACAATAATATAAATAAAACTATTTTTGATAACATTGCAATAGTAACTATTGATTCTTGTGAAAAATGGATGCTTCCAATTACTTCATTTTCAATAGAATATCCAAATGATTTGAGTTTGAAGTATTATAATACAGAAAAAGGCTATTTAGAACTTGTTAAATTATCGAATAATATAGTTATTGAACAAATTGGAATAACTTATAGTAATTCAAATATTAGACGTAAAGCGTATTATTCTCTTCTAAATTCAAATTTAGAACTTGAAAAAAAGTTTGGAGATGACTATGCGACAATTAATCTGAAATATACAAATATCAATAATAAAAAATATATTTTATTAACAAGTATCTTGCAAACAAAAAATCTTAAATCGAATAAATATTCCGGAGAATATGTAGTATTCAGTTTAATAAAAATTTCGCCAGTTGAATCACTTACAGGTTTGAAAATTTCATTTACTAGGAGTTTAGAACAAAATGAAATTTTAGAATTAAATAAATACGAAACAGAAATATTAAACACATTGAATTTCATTTATTAACCCCCCGTTCCTCGAAATGTTCCTTCAAGTGTTCCGTAAGGATCACTTGGAGACTAAGAAATATAAGAAGTTTTATAACTTCGTCATTGTTTTGGCGAAACAAAACTTTCGGCGTATAGTTGTCTGACAATTGTCAGACATTTCTTTAAAAATTATCAATTAATCATTGTAAATTGTTCATTGTTTTCCATAGCAAAACCCACAAAAATAACCAATTAACTCCCAGATTTTTGGCTTCCAATAAAAAAAACTGTATTTACATTTCAAAAAACTCTAATTCATAAAATCCCCATACGCATCAACCATTGCAGTGAAGAATAAATCAGCAAGATGTTTGTATCCGGGGTTAGTAAAATGTATCCGATCACTTGCCATCAATCCCATTTGTAGCCATTGTGACGAAGAATTGAAACCGCCCATAATTTCGTACATATTCCATACCGAACAACCTTCTTCTGCTGCAACTTCCATAATCATTCTTGCCTGAATCGGAGTGTTAGGATTTGGATATTTTCGTCGATAATAATCGTCATTTGGAACAATAATAGTAATTGCTACGTCTGGTTTAGCTGCTTTTATTTTATGTATTAAAACTTTAAAATTCCTCTTAAAATACAACGAATCAAATCTTGAAGTGTAACCATCATTTGTGCCCAAGGCTATTATTACCCAGTCGGGATTTATTGCTTTCATCTGTTTTTCAAACAAAACAGCTTTGTTGTATGAAGTTGTACTAGCTCCGTTTATTCCAATCGGGTGAAAAACAATTCCCGGATTGGTATTTTCAAGAAAAATTCCGTATAAACTAAAATGGTTCTGAGCAATATCACTTTTTTCAACTTTCAGAGTAATTTCTTTAACTTCCTGATTTAGCCAATATTCGGTGTATCCAAGTTCAAAATTAGTTTGAACATCAAGCACTAAAGAATCAGGAAAAACAACAACTTCAAAAGACGATTCATCGGTACTGTGCAATACTTTTACATAATCAAATGAATAATCAAGAATAGGGTCTTCCCGCAAATAAATTGAAATAGAAGCATTTTCCTGATAAGTTGTAGCGACAATTCCGGTTAGACCTAACTCGCAAATTTTATTTTCCACATTCCTGCAAACTGCCCATTCTCCGGTATGTTTAGCCACGTAACTATGAGGTGAATTTGTTTTAATTAAATTATACGGAAACACATATCCTCTACCTGCACTCAATCCCGGATACATTGTTTGTAACCACATTCTGAGCTGTCCTGTAAAAACATCTGCCTGCGTATGAGAAGCCCCAATTTGAACAACAGTTAATTTATTTGTCCCAAAAAACAATAAAGTATCAAGTTTTGCAAACAATGTTTTAAAAGAAGAACTATCGCCCGGAAACAGAAACTTATTTTTTTCGTACTGAACAAAAGAATATCTGTCTTTTAAAGGAAAATCATCTTGCGAAAACGCATTTAACGACGTGAAAATCAACAATATAATAAACAATTTCTTCATAATAATATTTTTAAAATCCGACTAGCATTCAACATTGTTGTCAGATTTTCAGATTGAACAATTTTATAATGGAAAAAACGTGCGAATTTGCAAAAAATGTCCCGTTTATCAAATATTTTTTTTAAATCAATGACTAAATGTCTAAATTTGAGCAAAACTAAAAAACAAAACTATGCTAGGAATAAAGTATATCAAATTTGATGCAATGACTTACGTTATGCATTACAAAAAAGGAAAACTAAAAGTAGAAGGGAAAGGTCTGGCTTTTTATTCATCAAACAGAAAATCATCAATAGTAGCTGTTCCGTTGGGAAGTAACGATATTCCTTTTATTTTTTCGGAATCTACATCAGATTTTCAGTCAATTAGCGTACAAGGACAAATAACTTACAAAATAGAAGAACCGCAAAAACTTGCCGAAGTACTTGATTTTACGGTAGATAATTATGGAACCAGAAAAACAAAAGACGAAGACAAATTAGAGCAACGTCTTGTAAATGAAGCTCAAACTGCCACCACTTCTTTTATTCAAGGAATGCAATTACGAGAAGCAATTACAAATGCACAATTAATTCAACAAAAATTATACGAAGGCATTGCCGAATCGGAAACTGTAAAATCTCTGGGTATTAGAATCATGAGCATCAACGTGATTGCTGTAAAACCCACTCCTGACATGGCAAAAGCTCTTGAAACTTCAACCAGAGAAAATCTTCAACAAGAAGCTGACGAAGCAATTTACAAAAGAAGGAATTTTGCGGTAGAACAAGAACGTAAAATTCGTGAAACGGAACTCAACACAGAAATAGCTGTTCAGGAAAAACAAAAACAAATTGCGGAAAAAAGAATGGAAAAAGAAGAAATGGAAGAAGAAAACCGCAAAAAACTCCGTTTGATGAAAGTTGATGCAGATATTGAAGCTGAAGATAAACGCAAATCTCTTATCGACATCAAGATTGAAAACGACAAAAAAATGGCTGATGTTGACAAATACAAAATTGCAGCAAAACTTGAACCGTACAAGGGAATGGACTGGAAAGTAATTAATGCTCTTTCGGCTAATAATTCAGCTCAAAACGACATTGCAATTGCTTTCAGAGAACTTGCAGAAAACGCCAACAATATTCAAAATCTGAACATTACACCGGATTTATTACAAGAAATAATGCAAAAATAACAAAGAGTTAACCAGTAGCCAGTAGTCAGTAACCAGTGACCAGTAGCTAGTTAACCAGTTGCCAGTGGCTAGTAAACTGTTAAACTCAACAGCTAGTTAACTCGTTAACTCGAAAACTGGTTAACTCAATAACTGGTTACTGGTTACTGATAAACTCGATAACTGGTTAACTCAATAACTGGTTACTGGTTACTGATAAACTCGATAACTGGTTAACTCGATAACTGGTTACTGATTACTGGTCACTGACTACTGGTCACTGACTACTGGTCACTGACTACTGGTCACTGGTTACTGGTCACTGGTCACTGATTACTGATTACTGATAAACTCGACAACTAATTATGAAAGGACAACAAAAAGATACCGCAATAATAATTAAGCGTCCAACACGACTTGAACAACTTAAATCACGCTTTAACACGAAAGATCAGGCAAAATTCTATATTAAACAGAACAAAGTAGCTTTTAAGCAAAAAAAGATAATGATGAAAGCTCCAAGTATGTCAAAAGAAGAATTAATGGTTGAAGAAGCAGAAGCTTTTGATGAAGCAGAAAGAGAATATTCTGAGTATGAAATAGAAAACGAACAATTTTACGAGTCATTAGATTTGGTGCAAAAACAGTTGAATAATGTTCTAAATGTCAAAATATTAGAGCAAAATTTTATATCAAATTACATTTTTTCCGATAAAGATCTAATTATTGTGCTCGGTCAAGACGGATTAGTTGCCAACACTGCAAAATACGTCAACGGACTTCCAATAATTGGAGTTAATCCTGATGTTAATCGCTTTGACGGTGTTTTGTTACCTTATTTGCCAAATAATTTCATGACAGCTGTTAATGCCGTTTTAAGTAATATTTTTACCCCAAAATATGTTACAATGGCTGAGGTAAAACTCAATGACGGTCAAAGTTTACTGGCTTTCAATGACTTTTACATAGGAATGAATTCCCACACATCTTCCAGATACACAATAGAATACAATGGCTTACAAGAAGATCATAGTTCGAGCGGAGTTATAGTTTCAACCGGAGCCGGCTCAACAGGCTGGTTAAGTTCATTTTTTAATATGACAAATGGATTTATACGTGAATTTGCTCCAAAATCTTTAATTGAGTACGTTCCTTTTGCCAAAGATGCAAAACAGCTTATGTTTGCTGTTCGTGAGCCGTTTGTAAGCAGAACTTCGCAAGCAAATATTATAGTAGGAAAAATCTTCGAAGGCGAAATACTCAAAATTGAATCAAACATGCCTAAAAATGGTGTTATTTTCAGTGACGGTATTCATCAGGATTATCTGGAATTTAATTCGGGAACAATAGCCGAAATAAGTATTGCAAAACAACAAGCTGTAATAGTTTAAAGCAAAATACAAAAAAACCTGAATAAAATTCAGGTTTTTTAAATTATTTTCTACCAAAACACCACAAATAACCATTAAAATCGGCAAGATAAATTCTACCGTTCCAAGCAATTGGAGTTGCATCAAAAGACATATTTGGTATTTTATCCAACAATTCTATTTCAAATTTTTTATTTACAAAATGAAATTCAAATAAAAACAAACCGCTGTCTGTTGATACTAATATTCTGTTTTGAACAATAATAGGCGTTGAAATCGTAGCATAAGTATTAACTTTTGCCAATAATTTAGGAGTAGCGTATTTATTTTTCAAATTAGGTCCTAAAACCATTGTGTCAGGATTAATATTTATATAATCAACAATATACAAATCTCCTTTACAGTCGATAAATGTTGCAATAAAAGGGTCTTCGGGGCTTTTTGTTTTGTCGTTGATAGTAACAGAACCAATAATTCCGCCTTCCCAATGAAGCCAAGTAACAGTATCAGTTGGCATAAACCAAACAACAGCATCTTCAGGATTTTTTGTCGGATCAATTTTCATCACACCACCTTTTCCGTCAATATATTGTTTTTCGATTGGAACGAGCAGACAATTATCAAAAGTTACCGGCATAGAACCGTTCAAATCAGCACCAATATAAAATTCCCAGTCATTTTTTCCGGTTAAAATATTATAACCATAAATCCAACCAGTTCCCGAAGGTGTATAAAGATGATTATTTAGTAAAGTTGGAGAAGCCTCAGCAACTAAATCGTCTCCATGAGCATCAATATCAGCCTGAGTGTAATATTGCAATTGTTTGAATACTTTGGGCACAATAAAACCTTCTACGGTATCTCCATGTCTAAAATCAGCATCAAAAACTGTAAACAAAGCATTCTCAAGTGCAAGATAAGCGGTATCATTAATAACTAACGCACTTCCGTCAACATCACGACTGTAAGAATCTGTTGGGATAGAATTATGACGCCATAATTCCTTACCTGTAATATAAGAAACAGCTCTAAAACTCCAACAAAAATCGCTTTCGTGGTCTTTATCCCAACCTTTTCTGCTTCCTTGAATAATAACATATCGTTCTTCAATTTTTTCGGCATTTTTATTTATCCAAATAGAACCGGTTCCTTTAAGTATATCATCAAATTTATAAACCCAAACTTCTTTTCCGGTTACAATATCAATTTTATGTATTCCATAGTCAAAAGCCCCCTGAATAAGATAATATTTGCCTTTTTCTTTAACAAGTAGAGGCTGTCCAGTCCAACCGGCGCCTTTCCATATTTTATCATAACCATAAGCCGGACTAAGACCTTCGCCCAAATAAAATTGCCAAATTGTGTCTAATTTATCAGGCAAACTATCGCCGTTATAATTACGAGTTTCATTCCCCAAAAAAGTTGAAATAACAACATCAACTTCATCAAGACTTTGTCTTAAATCTTTTGCTTGTGCAACCAATTCGCTTTCAGGAAATCCTTGAATAAAATCGGTATAAGATTGTTGTGTATTTTGTTTCTTAGCATCATTAAATGCTTTTTTTTCTGGATTACATGCTGCGAAAAAAATCGTCAACAAGATAATTGGTAAAATTACTTTTAACATTCTTTTTTGATTTTTAAATTTTTGTCAATCTTAAAAAAAAAGTTGCATATTAGCAACTAAAATGAAATTATTAACTCTAAAAAAAATTACAATGAAAAAATTATTATTTCTTTTTTCCGTACTTTTAATTAGTATACTTGCTTTCGGACAACAAGTACCTATGAATTATGTTCTTATAGAAGTTGGAACAGGAACCTGGTGTCCATCATGCCCGGCAGCTGCTAATGGGTTAGAAGACATGTACGATAATGGTCACGATGTTGCAATTATTGAATATCATGGTGGAGATACCTACGAAACAAATAACGCAGGAACAAGACTCGGACTATACAACAACACTTACTTTCCAACAGCTTATTTTAATGGACCAGATGAGTATGTAGGAGGAGGACCGGCGTCAAGCACAAATTATTCAATATATTTAGATTTTTATAATAATCACATCAGCGATTTAAGTTCATTTTCATTAGATATTGATCTTTTTTCGGCAGATGATATTAACTTTACAGCTAATATTGCCATCGAAAAAGTTGACACCTACACCGGAACAAATTTGAAGCTTTTTGTTGCAGTAACAGAATCAAATATTGAACAAGCCTGGCAGGGAATGGATCATCTTATGTGGGTTGAAAGAGACATGTTCCCATCAGCCAGTGGTACAAGTTTAGATTTTAGCAGCACATCAACTATTAACGAAGAAATAAATTTTGAAATTGATCCAAGTTGGGATTTAACAAACTGTGAATTAGTAGTTTTTATTCAGGATATGACTTCAAAAGAAGTTCTGCAAGTAAACAAATCAGTTATGGATTTGCCGGCAGGTACAACTAATGTTTTATTACAGGCAATTAATAATCCTATTAATGGTGATGTTATTTGTGAAACAGAAATTGCACCAAGTATTCAATTTAAAAACAAAGGCACAAGTACCCTTACAAGTATTGATTTTATCACAATGGTTAACGATGAAAATGTTGGTTCTTATACATGGACAGGAGATTTAGAATTTGGAGAAATTGCTGAAATAGAATTAGACATGATTTCTTATACACAATTAGCAGAAAATGAATTAAAAATCACTGCCCAAAATCCAAACGGAGTAGCAGATGAATATCCTGAAAACAATTCAGATTCATTAACTTTTTACAAATCTGATGAAACATCGACAAAAATAATATTGGAAATGAATTCAGGCGTTTGGGGCTTTGAAATATCATTTATTTTATATAATTCAAATGGAGATATAATAGCTGAAAAAAATGATTTTGACAATAGCGAATACTACAAGGAAACTTTTATATTACCAATTGATGATTGCTATTATTTTGAGCTACATGATTCTTATGGAACAGGATTTAATTCCGATGACGGATATTGTATTTTGAGAGATGACAAAAACGTACCAGAACTTATAAACGTTACAGGAGACTTTGATTATTTGTATGATTATAACTTTAAAACTACTACATTAGCAGATATTTCAGATATCAGGAACAGTAATATTAAAATATTTCCCAATCCTGCAGAAGATTTCGTAAGAATAAATTTTAAAGAAACTGGCAACTATAAAATCACAATTTTTGATATTGACGGTAAAAATTTAATAACCGAATCAATTGAAAACAAATCGAATATAGAAATCAACATACAAGATTTAAGTTCAGGTATATATTTCATTTCAATCAGTGGAGATATTAGTCAATGTGAAAAACTAATTATAGAATAAACAAAAAAAAGCCTGCGTTTGCAGGCTTTTTTTTTAAAAAATATTATTAATTATTTTCTAATAACCTTCCTAATTACAGTAGAGTTATCTTCAAAAATAATAGTCATCATATAGACACCTGAAGCTAAACTTGAAACATCAATTGAATTAGTACGATCATTAGTGAAATTACTTTCAAAAACTTGCGCTCCATTCATTGTAGTAATAATTACGTCATAATCAACTCTTTCCCCATCAACAGTGAGATATAATTTATCTTCAGTAGGAATTGGGAATAAAGTGATATTGTGTGTGCCTAATTCAGCAATTGATGTAGCAGACTTAACAACAATATCAAAATCATCATAAGCTACTGCACCAAAATAGTCAGTTACTGTCAATCTAACAGTTATTCTTTGAGCAAAATCACTTTTACCATAGAATGTAAGCGTACTTTCGTCAAAGTTTAACCACTGAGGTAAAGCATTTCCACCAACAGTAGTTGCAGAAACAGATATCTTGTCAAAAATATTAGGGTCAGAATAGAATTTAGTAGGGATACTGAACTTAAATTCAACATCTTCGTAAACCTCATATTCATGCAAATCATTAATAATTACCGGAGCAACATTTTTCTCCAAAATTAATTCTAATTTAGTCAAAGCTAACTGATTGTCTGTTTCAATAATATAAGACTCGCCTTTTGGCATTAATGTATATTCCTCATTAATAACATCGTGCATTATAATATATGTATTTTCAACAGTATTTTCAGTAAATTCAATTACTTGGTTACCGGCAGTTGCAAATTTGAATCCCAATGGAATAACCCTTTGGAAATCATCAAAATTGAAACAATTAATAGCATATTTAACATCTCTTTCCTCGCTCATTGAGAATATTTGAGGCACTGTAGGATTCCAAGAGAAATGTTTAAATGCATCATATCTGTCATCAAATTCATCATAAGCAAGTTCATTAAGCATTATTAATGATTCATCATAATAATCACCGGAAGTCACTTTAAGTCTAATGTATTGGACATCTTCAGGCGATTTCCAAAATGCTTGATCATTATGAGTTCTGGCATATTCAGGAATAGTAATACTACCTCCATCAACCTGATCATTTGTTTTCACAAAGAAAGCTTGCCCCGAAGGTATATACTGAGTTCCACCATTAACAGAAGCTCCACCATCAGTATAAACAGCATAATTATCAATATCATCATCATAATAATAGACCGAACTTGTAATATCATCCGTTTTATCTAATTGCTCCCAGTCCAGAGCACAAGGATAAGGATTACCAACAAGTACCCAACCGTCAAAATTAGTATAAGGATCTCCATTGGCAGCTAATCCTCCGTGCAAAGTATAACTTGCAGGAATAGTATAAGCAGGATTAACATTTAACACACCTTGATAATTTATCGTTTGTTGTCCGCCATACCAAATATAGCCCTCTGCAACAGACATTAAAATAGGAACATCAGACCAACCCGAAGGTCCTGTAAAATAATAATCAGGTCCTGTCCACCAGTCATTTTGTATTTCATCATAATCATACATTCCTAGTCCAAATAAAGTTGTAGATTGACTTGTGATTGCAGTAGAAATAAAATGCCATTCACTAGATCCGGCAGTGCTTAAAAATCTACCAACAGTTGCGCTAACTGCAGTGTTCTCGATTAAAGAACCGTCACCGGTAGCATCAGATTGAACAATAATACCATCAACTCCTCTTGCATTAACAACTGTCCCATAAACAGTCATTTGACCATTAGTTGCAATTGTTACACTAGCATCAGAAGCAGCGATACTTAGATCAAAACAAACAGCAGTAAGAGCACCATCATCAATAATCGGATAATTAGGACAACCAATTGGTATTATTGCATTATTACCACTAGCTGGTACAAATTCAGGAGTCCAGTTTGCAGGATCTTGCCAATCTGTGCTTTCCGAACCATCCCAAGTTAAATCAGTAACAACAGATTTAGAAGCCTGAGCCGTGTTTCCATAAGCACCTTGGTTTATTCTATTACCACTTTGTGGTTCGTTAGCAAAAGGATCAACTGGATTACCGGCATCAAGAGCAGTAGAAGTAGTTGCATCTAAAACCCATGCACCACCTGTTTCAAAATAAGGAGGCCAAGTGCCACCTGCGTATGAACCTGCAGCAGATTTAATATGCCAATCAGTTCCGGCATTTACAAAGTCAGGACTAGATTCAACTTCATTAGCGCCAGCACCATTTCCAGTCCAGGCAGCTAAATCGGCATAAACAGTTCCATTGTAATAGACTAAATTAGTATTCCCATTTTTAAAGTAAGTATTATAATCAGAAGTCACTGTTATTCCTACCTCAGTTTTCAATGTGAATGAACCAATACCAGACTTAGCATAAAAAATATTATTTTCAACAGAAACTCCTGTTCCTGATTCTACATATAGTTCAGCAGGATCATAAGTGCCCGGTAAAGGAGGAGCTTTTGATGAATGTGCATTATTTGCTAAAGTGTTATTTTTAACAATTACATTATTAGAAGAAATTAACCTTACTCCAAAATTATAATTATCAGTAATCAAATTATTAATAACAGTTGTAGAAGGAGCATTATTAACTAAAACACCTGAACCGGCAGTAGATCCATAAATTCTATTATGTGAAATAGTATTATTGTCTCCTTCTGTATAAATTCCGGCATCAATAGAAGAATGAATTGTAAAACCAATAACAGTTACATAAGCTAAATTACCTATAAAAACGCCATTCGCCAACCCCGAAGCATTAATAACAGGAGCTTCGGCAACATGATTTTGAATAAATAAACCATTTGTGGCAGTTGTAACTAACGTAACATCTGGTGTCACTATTTCAGCATAAGTTCCATTATAAACATCAATATATTTCGCACCAGGCAATTGTCCGGCATCAAAAGAAGTTGTTTTGTACCATGCTTGCAATCCATCTAATGCACTTTGAATAGTCGTATGGAAATCAGCTCCGCCACCTACCGGAATAATATTACGTTTATTTACTATTACAGTAGATGTGGCATCAGTGCCAACCCCAGTTGCAACAGTTAAAGTATTATTAGAATAAAATTCTGCTGGGAAATCAACTACTAAAGTACTACCATCATTTGAAGTTACAGTTCCTGTAACTGTACCAATTGTAACAGTTGCTGACATATCCCCAAGACCACTTCCTGTAATAGTTAAGGTTTTACCCTTATCGGTAAAGAAATTATCAGGAGTAACATTAGAAATAGTTGGAGACAATACATCTGTAGTTGCATTGTCAGTAGCACCAGGAATTAAATAACAATGATCAGCATCAAAGAATTCATAAATAGCAAAATAGTATGTTGTTCCGGCTGTTAATCCGGTAACAGTAGTCGTTGTTCCGTTACCAATATATACTACAAAGTTTCCTGTACCTATTTCATCACCTGAACCAAACGCAGTATTATCAGTATAAGTTACACCTTCTACAGGATCGGCATCGACAACAGCTGCTTCGTGTGCAAGAATAATTACATTATCTCCATCTCCTCTCGCCCAAGATAAATCGATTGTAGCAGAACCTGTAGCAGTTGCCACAAAAGTATTCGCTTGTGTAGTTGGCGGAGTACAAGTCACAGGAGTTTTAGAAGCCTGAACTGTATTTCCATAAGCTCCTTGGTTTATTATACTTCCACTTTGTGGTTCATTTACAAAAGGATCAACAGGATTTCCTGCATCAAGAGCCGTAGATATTGTTGCATCTAATGTCCAAACACCTGAAACAACAGTAAAAGGAGGCCATTCGCCACTGGCATAAGATCCTGCAGTTGATTTAATATGCCAATCTGTACCGGCATTTACAAAATCAGGATCAGTTTCTACTTCATTTGCTCCGGCTCCATTTCCAGTCCAAGCAGCCAAATCAGCATAATTAACTCCGTTATAAGAAACTAAATTAGCGTTTCCATTTTTAAAATAAGTACTATAATCAGAAGAAACAGTAACTCCGAATTCAGTTTTTAAAGTATAACTACCAATACCTGATTTTGCATAAATAATATTATTTTCAACAGTAATTCCAGTGCCTGATTCAACATAAAGCTCAGCAGGGTCATAAATTCCCGGCAAAGGAGGCGCTTTGGCTGTATGAGTATTATTAGCAATTGTGTTGTTCTTTATAACAGCATTATTTGAACTAATAATTCTTACACCAAAATTATAATTGTTATAAACAAGGTTATTTTGAACTGTTGTTCCTATAGCACTATTTAAAATAATACCCGAACCTCCAGTTGACCCATAAACTTTATTGTAAGAAATTGTATTATTATCTCCTTCTGTATAAATAACAACATCAGAAGAAGAATGCATTGTAAAACCAGTTACTGTAACATTATCTAATGTTCCTATATAAACAGCATTTGTTAAAGTAGAAGCATCTATAACTGGTGCTTCACCAGAATGATTTTGAATAAACAATCTATTAGTAGCAGTCGGAACCAAAGTGACATCTGGTGTTACATTTTCTGTATAAGTACCGTTATAAACATCTATATATTTTGCTCCCGGCAATTGTCCGGCATCAAAAGAAGTTGTTTTGTACCATGCTTGTAATCCGTCTAATGCACTTTGAATAGTAGTGTGAAAATCAGTTCCACCACCAACCGGAATAATATTACGTTTATTAACAGTTACTGTAGCAGTAGCATCTGTACCAACTCCGGTAGCAACTGTTAATGTATTATTTGAATAAAATTCCGCAGGAAAATCAACAACCAAAGTACTTCCATCATTTGATGTTACAGTTCCACTTACAGCACCAATAGTTACTGTTGCACCCATTCCTCCAAGATTTGAACCTGTAATTGTTAAAGTTTTACCCTTATCAGTAAAGAAATTATCAGGAGAAACATTAGAAATTGTCGGTGATAAACTAACAGTAACAGCTAATACTCTTGGCGTACCATCACCACAAGAATTACTTGGTGTTACAGTAACATTACCGGATGTTGCTCCAACTGTTACATCAATACTATTTGTTCCTTGACCGGCATCAATAGTCCAATCACCGGGAACAGACCAAGTATAAGTAACACCAACCACATTAGTAACTGAATATGTTTCCGATGCTCCTTGAATTGGAGTTGCATTACCTGTAATAACACTAGGTTGAGCCGGAACGTCATTTACAGTTACGGTAACTGACTCACATGTACTATTTCCACAAGCGTTTTCCCATCTGCCATAATAAGTTGTTGTTGCAACCGGAGAAACAGATAAATTGTTTCCCGTTCCTACAAGTGTTCCTCCACAAGAAGAAGTATACCAACCAAAAGTTGTACCCGAACCTCCTATGTATGATAATTCTGTAGCATCTCCAACACAAATTGGATCTACCGATGCAGACACAGAGGTAGGAGCAGTTGGCAGAGGACTTACTGTTACAGCGAGAGCTCTTGCTGTGCCGTCTCCTGTTGCATTCGAAGGAGTAACCTGTACATTTCCGTTGTTAGTTCCAACTGTTACAGTAATACTATTAGTACCCTGACCGGCATCAATTGTCCAATCAGCAGGAACAGTCCAAGTATATGTAATTCCAACAACATTTGTAACTGAATATGTTTGAGTAGTCCCTTCACAAGGCGTAGCTAAACCAGTAATAGCACTTGGTTGATCAGGAAGAATTAATTCATTTGCTGTTGCTCCCGGAGTCAAATAACAAACATCAGTATTATTAAACTCAAATATTGAAAAATAATAAGTTGTATTTGCTAATAAATTAGTAACCGTTACACCAGTTGCAGAACCAATATAAACCACATAATTACCTGTGCCAATTTGAGTTCCCGAACCAAAAACGGTGTTTGCGGTATAAGATGTACCATCAACAGGATTAGCATCTACAACAGCAGCCTGATGAGCTAAAATAATTACATTATCACCATCACCTCTAGTCCAAGTCAAATCTATCGAAGTACTTGTAGTTGAAGTAGCTGTTATAGAAGAAGCCTGAGTAGTTGGAGCAGTACAAGCAGAAGGAGATTTAGAAGCTTGAACAGTATTTCCATAAGCTCCTTGGTTTATCAAACTACCACTTTGTGGTTCATTTGCAAAAGGATCAACAGGATTTCCTGCATCGAGTGCAGTAGAAGTTGTGGCATCTAATGTCCAAGTTCCGGAAACAGCAGTTAAAGGAGGCCATTCGCCACCGGCATAAGAACCTTCTGTCGATTTTATATGCCAATCTGTTCCAACATTTACAAAATCAGGAGTTGTTTCAACTTCATTTGCACCAGCTCCATTTCCAGACCAAGCGGCTAAATCAGCATAATTAGCTCCGTTATATTCAACTAAATAACTATTTCCGTTTTTAAAATAGGTATTATAATCAGAACTAACAGTTATTCCACTTTCTGTAATCATAGTATAAACAAGAGTTCCCGATTGACAATAGAAAATATTATTTTCAACAGTTGTTCCGGTTCCTGATTCTACATATAGCTGAGCAGCATCGTAAATACCCGGTAAAGGAGGAGCTTTTGACTCGTGACCATTAATTGCCAAAGTATTATTTTTCAATGTAACATTATTAGAACTAATAATTCTAATACCATAATTATAATTGCTATAAATCAAATTATTCTGAACAGTTGCAGTACTAGCTGTGTTTAACAACAAACCAGTTCCACCAACAGAACCATATAATTTATTAAAAGAGAAAATATTATTATCTCCGTCAGAAGTAATTAAAGCATCATTAGAAGAGTGAATTGTAAAACCAGTTACAGTCACATAATCCAATTCCCCAATATTTACACCGTTTGTTAAACCAGAAGCATCAATTACAGGTGCATCACCGGTATGATTTTGAATAACAAGGGTGTTTCCTGCAATCGGATTTAGAGTAACATTAGGAGTAGCTGTTTCTGTGTATGTACCTGCATATACATCGATATATTTTGTTCCTGCAAGATAACCCGCTGTTCCTGTAGAAAAAGCAGAAGTACCAAACCAAGCAAATAAACCATCTAACGCACTTTGAATAGTAGCATGAGAGTCTGTTCCACCACCAACAGGAATAATATTACGTTTATTAACCGTAACAGTTGAAGTAGCATCAGGATTAACTCCTGTTGAAGCTGTCAACACATTTGTAGTATATAATCCGGCAGGAAAATTAACTACCAATGTAGTCCCATTATTTGAAGTAACAGTTCCTGAAACACCGGCAATATCTACCGAAGTTGTTAAATTTCCAAGATTTGTTCCTGTGATTGTCAATGTAGCTCCTTTATCCGCAAAGAAATTATTAGGAGAAACATTTGAAATAGTAGGAGCTGGCAACAATGTCGTTGTATTTGTAGAAGCCCCCGGAGCAAGATAACAAATATCGGTATTATAATATTCATATATAGTAAAATAATATGTAACACCTGCTGTTAAACCGGTAACTGTTACAGAAGTTCCGTTATTATTGTAAACTACAAAATTACCGGTACCAATTTCATCACCTGAACCAAAAGCGACATTGGCAGTATAAGCATTTCCACTAATTGGATCAGCATCAACAACTGATGCTTCGTGAGCTAGAATAATTACATTATCGCCATCACCACGGGTCCAAGACAAATCTATAGATGTAGCAGCAGGAGTAGACGTAAAAACACTAGCCTGAGTAGATGGAGCAATACATGGCAAAGGCGGAGCTTTAGAAGCTTGAACTGTATTACCAAATACACCCATATTAATTCTACTTCCGTTATCAACAGGCTCGTTTGAATATGTATCTGCAGGATTTCCTTTATCCAATGCAGGTGAACTAGAAGCATCATTTGACCAAACTCCATCAGAAGCAGTTTCAGGAGGCCAAATTGGAGCTTTGGAATTTGTATAAGATCCATTTTCAGACTGTAAATGATAATCGCCACTACCAACAAATAAAGGGTCATATGTTAAATCATTGACACCCATAGGACCGGCATTACCAATTGTTCCGTTATAGTTAAACAAATTTGCATTTCCATTTGCAAAATATGTGTTGTAATCAGAAGAAATTGTAACACCTGCACCAGTTTGAACTGAGTAATAATCTGCACCGTTTTTAGCATAAAAAATATTATTTTGTACTGTATTTCCGATTCCGGATTCTACATAAAGCTCAGAACCAAGATTCCCTCCCACAACATTTTCGTCACCAATAATAATAATATCATCAACTCTTGAATACTCACTATTTCCATTATTTGTTTGAAATGTTAGTACTATGTTGTTTCCTGTTGTAGGCAATGAATAAGTAAAATATGTGTAAGCACCCTGAGAACCTGTAATATCAAAAAACTGGACATCGCCTGCTCCATCGACATTATAAAAACATCTAAGGTGGTCAGTAGCATCATTTCCTGTACAGTAATACCAGAAAGATATTTCAATATTGTTATATCCGGCAATACTTACAGAAGGTCCTATTGCCGTTGTATTACCAGAATTTTTGAGGGCAGCTAAATAAGAAGTCCCTGTGTGCGGAACACCTGTATAAATTGCCCAAGGAGAATTTAATGTCCAACCTACTGCTCCTGTTTCAAAACCTTCGTTCCATAATTCAACATTTTGAAGAGGGCTATAAACTCCACCATTAGTAACAGTAGTATTATTTTGGATGTTATTGTTATTAGAACCTATAACATGCAATGCATATCGCTCATTATTATACAATAGATTATTATGAATATTATTGGTCCCTCCATTTTCTAACTTAATACCATCAGCATTGCTTCCGTTATACACTTTGTTATAATATAACTCACAATTATCTCCTTGTGCATATATATTAGCTGCATTAGCATTAGCAACAGAAAATCCTTTAAGCTGAACATAATCAACTGTGCTTAAATCAAATCCATAATTTTCACCAGTTGCATCTATTATAGGAGTTTCACCGGCTTTATTCGAAAAAATAAGAGGATTTGCAACAGTAGGATTAAGAGTATTGGTTAAGGTAACTGACTCAATATATGTTCCTCCGGCAACTTCAATAGTTTTAGTTCCGGGCAAGTCGCCTGTGTTAAAAGCATCTGTTCCGTACCAAGCAGCCAAACCATCAACAGCTCCATCAATAGTTTGATGAGTATCGTCATTAGGACCTGCACTAGCATCAACAGGAATAGTATTTCTTTTACTAACCGTAACAGAAGAAGTTGCATCACCAACAAAATTTGAAACAGTTAACGTATTATTTGAATATTTTCCTGGGGGGAAAATTATGACAGCATCAGTTCCATCATTTGAAGATATGGTAGCAGTAACACCTCCGATACTAAAGCTACAACCAAGTAGGTCAGTTCCAGTAACAGAAATTTGTTTTCCTTTGTCTGCATAAAAAGTTGTTGGAGCAATAGCAGATAAGGTAGGAGCATTACATGCTTCATCAATTGTAAATGAGAAAACCTGAGTTTTTTTACCACTATTATAATATTCTATTGACGACCAAAAAGTTAAATTATCGTTAGGGTCGACTGTAGTTAAAAAATAATCTCCCCATCTATTATAAGAAGGTTGCGCTGTAGGAGTAAGACTAGTTGCAACACTTTGTTCTGCAACATCCATAACACCAACTCCTCCACAAGAGGTCTGTCCTGTATAACGAATCTGAGGAGTCATTGAACTACTAGTTATACTGTAAGCAAGAGCAATTTGTCCATAATCATTCATCGCAATACTTCCCATCCATCTGGAATTAGCATCAGGAGCGTAAGTCCCTTCTTGCTTGATTACCCAAGTACCGCCAGTTAGTTCTAGTTGATACCATCTAATACCAGCATGATTTGTTGCATCTACATCAACAGTATGATCACAAACAAGGTATTCTTTTCCTCCAATATTTTTAAATTGAGCACGAGTCATTAAGACGTATGGATTCGCATCAAGTAATTGACTATTACCAGATTGAGCTAAATCTCCTACTCCCCATGAATTAAACTGAGAATCAAAAGCAGAAACATTAATTACCTGCGAACGACCAAAAGTAGAATTTGAAGGAGTACCCCAATCAACAATACAATCAAAAACCCAAAGTTCATCACCACCATTAACACTATATCCCCAAGCGTCATCATTAATTGCGATATATCTTGCATGGTCTGAATTAAAAGAACCGTCTCCATCTAAAGGTATAATAGCATTAAAACTTGTAGGATTAGGTCTGTTAGGGTTTTCAAATTGAACCATTTGAGGACTACCACTACCTGCTATCATAGCATCTCTTTCAAAAACATACACATCGTCTCCGGTATAAGTATTTGTAGATAAGAAATATCCATCAGAATTAATTCCGATTTTCTCATAATCAGGCATTCCATTCATTACGAACGACCATCTATCCCAACTTCCAGTAGGATCGCTAGTTTGAGATAATGCAACCAACATGTAGTCAGGAGTACTTGAAATTGAGAACTCAACGGCTAACCATCTACCGGCATCTTCGTCCCACAGAATCAAAGGATCTCCATCATTATTTGACGCACCTGTTACTCCAGCAAACAAAGTATTCATTGCAGTTGCAGACACAACTGTTCCTCCTGTTTTATTATAAACAGCATAAGTAGAGTTTACAGTTTGGAAAAAATGATCAGGACCTACTGTTCCGTTACAATCAGAAGGCAAATAAGGACTCGTTTGTCCTGCGAAATTTTGAGATATCCCTTTTGATTGCTCAACAGTTCCCATTTCTTTTTGCCAAGCCGGATCATCTCCCATTGGTTTCCAATTGGAGTAATCCGCTCCTTCCATTTCTTCCTGCAGATTATTCCAAGGAGCCTTATCTTTTACCTCCAAATAATATTCAGCACCCACAGGAGGTAAATCTTTAAGAGAAGGCAAAACGTCATGATAAATAGCCCTAGACACCTTTGTTGGGTGAACAATAGGACTTTTATCTTCGTTGTTGATTTTTTCAGTTTCTTGAATTATTGGATTTTGACCAAACGAAATCGCAATATTTATCAATATGAAACTAAACAATAATAAAAAATTCTTCATGATTATATTAGGTTAATGTTTTAATCATTAAGCACCTCCACGATGACAGAGGTGCTTTAGTTTATTTATTTATTTTACGATTATTCTTTCGTATTTAACAGTATTATCAGATAAAGTGATGCTTACAAAATAAACACCTGTTGATTCAGTTGCCAAATTTATTTCAAAATACTCTGAACCTTCAAAATTATTTGTATAAATCGT
>JAFGVU010000247.1 GCA_016937855.1 Bacteroidales bacterium
ATGAACTTCTCGCAAAAATACGGGCATAAAAAAAAGAGCACTTGTTGTTTCAAGTACTCTTTGTTTTGTTTTGGTTGACCCGCCAAGACAACAGCGGTATTCTGCAATGTTGTTGATTGTCAGTTGATTCAGTATTTCAATGATCTGGAAACTCACTGTTTAACTCACCAGCGATTCTCTCTCAATATCTGATCTAAGATAGATATTAATATTTCTAATCGCAATTTTAATATAAATAAATATTTTAAGTTCGAACGCGAACATAAGCCAATCCTTAGCTGGTATTCTTATCTTAAGAAACAGGTAAATAAATAATAAATACCATCGAAAACAGCAATCCCCCATCACATAAGAGGTAAGGTTACAAAGTCAATCAAATAATGTAATACTTAATGAAGCCTTGGTTGTAATACTTATTTTGTTCATTGTCAGTTACTTTTGAAAATAATACAAATTTAAAGCATAGATGATCATATTATATTGATTAAATTATTATAATTGTAATGCAAACGCTTTACAAGCCAATTTGACTATTGAAGGTAATTCTTTACAAAAATCATTAAATCATTAATCAGGAAAGGAGATCATCGTAAATTAATTAAACCCATGTAAAAGAACAGCACGATTTTTATTAAACCGTGCTGCATGATCAATTTTAATCTTGGAGTCGCAACTCCAGTAGTAATATAAATTTAAGTATAAAAAGTTTCATGTCTAACCTGATCCAAATTTTGATGTACTTAATATGTCTCTTCAAACTGTTTGATCCATAGAAATATGGAAAGCACCTGTTTTGTAATCATCTCATGCTATGATAATTAGTTGTCAATAAGAAATTTATCTCAGTACATTTTAATCAAGAAACTCATATGAAAATCACTATCAGACTAATCTATAAAAGGATTATTTTTCTACTGTTTATTTTGTTCAGTTTATCAGTTTATTCACAGAGTTACGAAGAATATGTAAATGATATTATTCCACCATCCCCAGAGGCACAATCAATGACTAAATACGGTAATACCTCAGTTAATCTTTATAATGGTATTCCTGATGTCAGCATTCCAATATGGAATTATAAAGGGAAAAAGATTTATCTACCTATTCAACTTCAATATAATGGAGGTGGAATAAAAGTGAATGAGATTGCCTCAAGTGTTGGACTTGGATGGAGCCTTTCTGCCGGAGGACTCGTTAGTAGGGAAGTAAGAGGATTACCAGATGATATGGCCACTTACGGTTATTTGTATGCAGGCTCATTAACCACACCAAGTAATTCAACTTCAGCCGGGAAACTCATTGGTTACAATTATATGATGAACAAAGTTGACTCGCAACAAGATGTTTTTAATGTGCGATTCAACGGGCATGCATTTTCATTTGTAATTACTAAAAGTGGTGCTTTTTTACTGGATCCTGTTTCTAATGTTGAAATTGAAAAGGTTACAGGTACCATGGAAGTGGATGCCAGAGGTAATATTACCGGATGGAGGATTAAAGATGAAAATGGAGTTCTGTATAAATTTGAGGAAAGAGAATTCTCCAAATACATGAATAATTCGGAAAGTAACAGTTATTTTCAAAATAAATACTTTGTAACGTCATGGTATCTGACTGAGATCACTTCGCCTGATAATAATGAAACTATAAGCTTGTCCTATGAGACATATTATCCCAATTATTATACTTCAACGAGTGAAACTTATACCGGCGGTGAGAATATTGAGATTATAAGTACAACATCTATAATCTCGAAAAAAATAAAAACTATTAGCTGTCCAAATCAAAATGTAACATTTACCTATGATCCAAACGGGTACAGAGCTGACTTAACAGGTGAAAAAGCCTTAACATCAATATCTGTTTCAGATGGAACCTACTCAAAGAATTTTAATCTTTCATATGTATATATGAATGGTTCAGGTGGTTTTACTGCTTATAGTGCGGTTTCATCAGGCAGTTCAAATAATCTGTATTACCGGCTTACTTTAAAGGAAGTTGAAGAAGGAGGGTCAAATCCATATATTTTTGATTATATTTCAGGTCTTCCGTCAAGAGACTCAAAATCACAGGATCATTGGGGATTTTATAATGGTCAAAATAATTCTACACTTCTTCCTTTAACCTATTATTATGCAGCTGCAGTTGGGTATTTGAGCGTAGGTAGTGCTAATAGAAAAGTAAATCCAACATATACTTCTAAAGGCACATTAAATAAGTTAACGTATCCTACTGGAGGAACAACTGAATTTGCATACGAAAATAATGAAACATGTTCTCCCTATGTTGACCACAAAAACGAATATAAATCTTATATGCTTACCGGAACCAATACAACCGGATCAGTCGAGATAGAAGTATCAAATTTTACAGCTCCTTATACAACTTTTACGTTTGAGTTACAGTTTTTGCCATTAAGTTTTGAGGATGATGCTTGTGAACTTTTCTTCTCTATTAGGGATCAGGCAACACAAAACGATGTAGTATCACTTTCATTTACCAAAGCAGAATTTGACAATGATGAGAATGTGAAAGAAGTTCAAGCCTTACTTGAAAACGGGACTTATGATTTCGTTTATTATTATAGTCCTTCAGGTTTGTGTTATTTGGATGATCCGTTCAGTTGTACTTTATGCTATACTAATGAGACTGATGACTCTGATCGTTACGGAGGAGGTATCCGGATAAAAACGATCACGGATAAATTATCAGATGGAACTGCCGCATTAACCAAGAATTATGAATATGTTGATGAAGCAGATGAATCTTCAGGTTATATTTTAAACTATCCATCTTACATAACTTTGTATAATAACCTCGGTGATGTTGTCACTGACATTGCAATATATTTTGGTTCATTAACTAGTGATTCAAAGATTTCACTTCAGAACACAAAAGGAGGGCCCGTGGGATATTCCAGGGTCGTTGAGTATTTCTCTAATTCAAAAACCGATAATGGATATACAGAATATATTTACACTACACCTAATAATTACAAAGATTATTATGCCTGGCATCCAGTTTCTGTTTTTCCTTTCTGTCCAGCAACCAGTTTTGAAAATTTTAGAGGAAGATTGTTAAAGAAAAATATATATAACAGTTCGGGACAACTTGTCCAAATTGAAAGAAATCATTATACAACAAGTTACACCTGGGAAGATCAGGGAGTTCCGAATATTAAAGTTGGACGGGAAGAAGGTTGTGCTGTAAACGTTTATTCAAACTACTATTTTTGGCAAATTTACTCCAGCGTATCCACTTTAAATCAATTAGAATCAACTACGGTTGTTGATTATTTTGCTAATGATAGCATTGTAAGAACTTATAATTATACCTATGAGAATACATACAACAAATTGAGAAATAGGACATGGAGCACAAGCAGAAATGAAAAACTAAAAGAAAGTTACTATTATCCTTTTGATTATACTTCAGGAACAAATGTTTATCAATTAATGGTTAACGGTAATATTTTAGATCCAATAGTTAAAAAGGAAACCAGTATTGATAATGATAATAACGGTACATACGATGAAACCATTGATGGACAATTAACAAACTACGCTGTAGTGAACACAACAAGTTATCTGCCTTCGACATTTCAAAAGTTAGAAGGATCCACATACATTACAAAGCTAGCCTTCGATAGTTATAATTCTGATGCGAACCCTGTTCAGTTCCATAAACTTAATGATTACAATTCGGTGTATTTATGGGATGCTACAGGACAATGTGTAATGGCAAAAGTAGAAAATGCAACATATTCTGAGATAAGTTCACTGGATGGAAAAGCATCTACATACAACAGTAAAACGCTTTATACCAGCATAAAAAATATAGTATCGGATGCTATTATAACTACTTATTCTTATCAACCCTTATGGGGAGTGACACAGCAAACCGATCCAACAGGGGTAACAACTTATTATTTGTATGACAGCTACGGGAGACTTGAGTATATCAAGGATGACGATTCAAAGTTGCTTAAAAAGTATGTATATCATTACGAGTAGTAATTCGCTCCCGGTCTATAAAATCATAAATCTAAAATCATGAAAAAAATAATCATATTTATAACGCTCGTATATGCCATGTTTACAGCGAATAGTCAACAGTTAGAATTTAATTGGTTTATACAGGCCGGTGGGCCAGGCTGGGACGTGGTTTCGGATATGAAAGAGACACCCGACAGCCAGATAGTAATTGCCGGTGCTTTTTACGACTCAATTAGTTTTCAAAATGAATTCTTAGTTTCTAAAGGCGACAGGGATATATTCGTGGCAGGATATAACCTTAATGGAAGATTAAATAAAGCACTGTCAATAGGTGGGACGGGATATGAATATGTAAAAAAGATTGCTGTTAGTAATCAGTCTACTATTTTACTCCCGATACAATTTGAAGATCAACTGGAGGTTGAGGGAGAGAAAGTAGAGGCGAAATACTCAAAAAATGTTCTTGTAACTTGTTTGGATAAGAACCTGGAGATTTCAAGTATATTTATAATAGGAGGAAACAAAGAACTTGATATTACAAGCCTGGAATTTTCCCCTGACAGTAGTTTTTATCTGAGTGGATGGTTTACTGATTCCTTATTCATTGATGAAGCCACATATGTTTCAAATGGGGGTAGCGATATTTTTATTTGCAAAATGTCGTTGGAAGGGAAACTGGAATGGAGCAAACTTTTGGGAAAATCAGGAGATGATAAAGATGCAATAGTAACTCACTTCCAGAATGGAAGTAACTACATCCTTGGCTCAAGAAGTGAACCAGTTGAAGGAAAGAATGCACTTAAATCGAGAACAATGATGAAATCATTGTTTATTTCCGATGTTAACACGAATTCTGATAAAAATAATTCAGAGCTTCTATATCCCATTGAAGGAGTTTCTGTAAAACCAGTGTCCATTTTAAAAGACAGCTTATTTTTATGGGTACTGGCAAACTTTAAATATTCAGCAGTTGTAAGCAATACTCCGGTAAATTCGGCCGGAAGATCCGATGTTTTATTGGTAAGATACAATACGGCAGATAAAACCGTATCGTATTGTAGATTAGGAGGAACGGGGAACGAAGAAGCGACAGGTTTTGCAAAATCAGGAGATTATATGACCATTACCGGTTTTTTCTCCGACAGTTTGGTTTTCGCTGATAAAAGTATCGTATCAGATAAATTTGGTTCAGATGTCTTTATAGCCACTGTATCTTCAGAATGTGAGCCTGGAAACATTAAATCATTTTCCGGTATTGGGAATGATTTTCCGGTAAGTTTTCTAACCTCCGAGTCAGGAATTTACTTAACCGGGGAATTCAAAGATGAACTGGTAATAGAAAATACCACTCTTACTTCTTTGGGAGACCGGGATATTTTTCTGGCCAGGGTTGAGAATTGCAGTGCAAAAATAACGTTGGCTATCACTTCTTCGGTTATCGACGATATAGGTGATAGCTTTGGCTGGGAATTGGATGCAGGCGAAGGATATACCGATTATTGCTGGGGCGATAGCATCTCATTTTCCAGGTATTTTACGGTAAATGAGCCGGGCACGTATAAGGTTATAATGACTGATAGTTTGGGTTGCATCCACTCCGGGCAAATTGTTTTGGATGCAACAAAAAGTGCTCAAATTGAACCGGATAAAAAAGTACAGGATTTTAAACTCTATCCGACAGTAACATCAGATTTTGTTTACTGGGAACCTTCCTCTACCTGGGAGAACAACAAAGCTACGGTAAAAGTATATGATCCTGCAGGAAGAGTCAGCCGCACTATTGAATTTCCGGAACTGGTGGCAACAACTTATTCTATTAATCTTTCCAAAGAGAATGAAGGTATCTACTTCGTTGAAATCTCTGGAGAAGGTTTTAGAGAAGTAACAAAAGTGATTGTTAAGAAATAGAACCCAACCGTAATTCGAAAAAAAATGAAAAAAATATATTATCTAATTTTAATAAGCCTGATACTTACGTCCCAGTTAGTAAAGGGACAAGGAAACCCGAGCAATTTGCCGACCGATATTTCAGGAACATCGCAAACAGTTTCACCGTCATCTACAAAAAATTACATTCTGACCTATACCTATCGTGATCCTGTTACCGTACATTCAACCAGCTTAACCACTGGTCAGGTGGTTCCGGAGATTCAGTATATCGATGGTCTGGGGAGACAGGAACAATCTGTTTCAGTCCGGGCAACCACATTGGGGAAGGATTTACTTACCTATCAAACGTATGACAATTACGGGAGAGAAGAAAGAAGTTATCTTCCTTATGCAAAAAGTTCGAATAACGGAGTTTTTGTTGGTGAAAGTTCTTTTGTAAGCGGACAAAGTACCTTTTTAACATCTGTTTATGGCTCGACCGATGGGACCAAAGGTTATGCCGAAACCGGATATGAAAGTTCTCCGGTAAGCAGAGTACTAAAACAGGGATCTCCCGGGGCATCCTGGCAATTAACCTCTCATCCGATAAACTACAATTATAAGACAAATACATCCACAGAAAGTTCCTGGAAGTACATAGGTGCCAGTTATTACTCATTCAGTTATGCAACCAAAACATTGTTCATAACCGAAACAGTTGACGGAGACAATAAAATTGTAAAAGAGTATAAAGACAAGGATGGCCGTTTGGTGCAAACTGAAACAGACGGTTTAAAGACAAAATACTGTTACGATCAGTATGGCCTGTTACGCTGCGTGGTGCCGCCTTTGGGGTCTTCTCCGGCTTCTACAAGCTACTGTTATCTGTATAAATACGATACCCGGAAAAGAATGACTGATAAGTATCTGCCGGGAAGTGGATGGACGTATTATATTTATGATGCACGCGACAGGCTGGTATTAATACAAGACGCTGTACAAAGGGCCAAATCACCAGCAGAGTGGAGCTACAATGTATATGATGAACTGGACCGGGTTGTTCAATCCGGAACCTGGGCAACCACTACCTCGCGTACAACACTGGTTTCCACAATGGCATCATCTGCACAACTGGATTACATTAAAAATGTGAGTGGAAAAACCCCTATGCAATATTTGTACTACGATAACTACTCAACACTTTCTTCCACTTACAACTTCTACTCTACAGATGCCACAACCCTTGGCGTTACCCAGGCAACAACTAACCTGGGAAGGTTAACATGGAGCGAAACCAAAGCCCTGAATTATGAGACAGATATGGACTACTGGATTACTTCTGCCGCTTACTACGATAAATACGGAAGGGTGATACAAACCGTATCAGATAACCACCTTGGAGGCAAAGATTATGTTACCAGCAAATATAATTTTACCGGGCAGGTAATCCGTACCTATCACCGGCACGTGGCAGATGGTATAACCACTACTCTCGATGAGAATTTTGATTACGACCACCGGGGGAGACCGATGAAAACACGTTTTAAGATAAACGGGGGAACGGAAACACTGGTAGCAGCAAATAATTATGACGAGACGGGGAATTTAATTGATAAATACCTTCACTCTGTCAGTAGCAGTAACTTTCTTCAGCGCCTCGATTATACGTATAATATCCGTGGTTGGCTCACCCAGATTAACGACCCGGCAAGCTTTTCCGAATACGATAAATTTGGACTGAAGCTTTATTACAATACTGCGCCCACAGGGGGAATTGCGTTGTATAACGGGAATATTTCGGGCCTTGGATGGGGGACTCCTTTAAAAAGCAACCTGCTTTACCGCTATACATACGATACTAAGAACCGGCTTACGGCAGCCAATTTTTACAATTCGTCGTATGGAAGTTATTCCTTCGATTGTAATTACAGTTACGACAACAATGGTAATTTTGCTACTATCTACCGGCGTTCGTCTTCCGGCTCGTACATGGATAAAATGACCTTTACAAAAAACGGAAACCAGGTTACCAGTATCGATGATGATTACAACGATGTTTCGGGCATAGTAGATTATCCCGGTGTTAACGGCGGAAGCGGAACATTTAGTTACGACAGTAACGGGAATTTAACGTATGAACCGTCGAAAGGCATTACACTCACTTATAATTTACTGAATTTACCTTTAGAAGCCGACTTTGGTTCCAACCAACAAATCAATTACTTTTATACCTTTGGAGGCAGTAAGCTCCGCCAGATGGTAGAAGACGATGGCACGGTAACCAAAACCGATTATTGCGGGCCTTTTGTTTACGAAACTACCAGCGGGACACGTTCATTAAAATACTTTATTACACCCGAAGGCCGGGCTGTAAAAAATGGGAGCAGTTGGGATTATGAGTATAATCTTACTGACCATTTGGGTAATGTGCGTGCAGTGATTCATGACGGAGGAAGTGGTACTGCAGTAAGTATCCAGGAACGGCATTATTTTCCGTTTGGGATGGAATTGAGTGAACTTTCCTCAGGAAGCAGTACCAACAAGTACTTATACAACGGAAAAGAACATGAAAATGACTTTGATCTGGATTGGTACGATTACGGGGCTAGGTTTTATGACCCGGAACTTGCACGTTTTCATACGATAGACCCACTAACTGAAATGTATTCTTCTCAATCTCCATTTGTTTATGCTGATAACAATCCTGTTCGGTTTATCGATTTTATGGGAATGGGAACCGATGGGTACACCATTGATGAAGTAGGAAATATCGAAAGAGTTGATGATACGGGAGGGGATGAATATGATGTACTTTACACTAAAACAGATTACGAGAACGCGAAGCAAGAAACAAGAGAATCTGGAGAGAAAAATGAATTTGGGAATCCACAACCCGCAATATACGCTAAAGTGTCTGGTGGTACTATGAAAAAGATGGCGCAATCTAAAAAATCAATTACACATCCTATTGTAGATTCAGGAGGAGACCCCACGGGTGAAACAGTAAGAAGTCATAGTTATCAAGTTGGGAACGATGAAGATGCACAGTCGCTAATGAAATTTTTTGACACAGCTTTTGACGTAGAATGGAGTAATGAATTGATGAGTGGTACTAATGGAGCAAAGATGAATCTTCTAATTACATCTTACGAAGAAAGTACAATTACCGGAGGTTATTATCATAGAGATGATTATTGGGGATATCAGACACTAAGGCATGATCACATTCATCCAAGTGGAAATCCAAATCCATCTCAATGGACAGGAGACTGGGGATATGGAGCACGAGTAATTGAGAACTTTCCAAATGCTAAATTTAGAATACTTGCTAACGGTAAATATTACCCATATACAATACCGAAAAGATAATATCATGATAAGAACATATTATTTACTTGTAATTATTATGCTTGCTGGTTGTACAGGAAGAAATGCAAATGAAGTTAGGCCACTTTATCAAAATAATCCATCCAGCGATCTAATTTATGCTGATTTGCAATTGTATGAGATAAAAGAAAATGTTCATCCTGTTCTTGATACAATTATATCGCGAGTGATTGATTGTCCTAATTTTAAAAATAAACCGATTAATTTTGTTTTTACATCATATATTGATTCATTACAAAGAACTTTGATTAGTATAGAAAACAATACAGAAATATTTGATTTTGATTACAGTATATGTGATGGGGTTTTTTATTATAAAGGTTATCAATTTGCTTATATTGGAAATAAAAATAATTTAATTAAAGAGATAAAAGAGTCAATAAAAGTTTATTACATCAAGAGAGATAATTTGCATGAAATACATAATGAGAAAGGAGAATTTTTTCATTCTTCATGGAATTATCTGATGGAGGATGAAACTTTTAAATGTACCTCTTATACTGATTGTGGGGAATACTACCATGGTGGAGAAACTTAATAATAAACAATAAAGCCCGGACTTTCCGGGCTTTATTGTTTTATAGAACCAATTGTTTAAGCTCTTTTTGGTAATAAAGGCATCGAGGAAAACCTTGACCACGTTTTTATCGGCTTCCGGCAGTTTTTCAATGCTCTTGAACTGGTTCAGGAGTTCTTTATCGGTTAAAGAGCTTTCTGCCAAATCATCGGAAGTGCCGTTTGTGAGGTAATCAGAAGAAACGCCAAGGGCATTTGCCATTTTTGCCAACACTTCAGCCGAAGGCTGTGCGCCCTTTTTCTCGTACCTTCCCACCTGGGTATAATGTATCCCAACCAGTTTTGCGAGGTCAGTTTGCGAAAGCCCCCTGTCCGTGCGTGCTTTTTTTAACCGCTTTGCAAAACTCATGATACTAAGATTAAATCATTTATCAACATCGTAAATATAGAGTAATTGTACGCTTTGGGCAATAAATTTAGGGATTGATGAGTTATTCAATTATTTTTGTCATAATAATCGTATGCTCTAAATAATGGCATGATAATATTAAAGACATGGAAGAATCAGTTTCAAGAGAAATAATGGGAGCTTCTTCAGTACCATTAATACTTTCAATTTTAAGTGAAGGTGATACATATGGCTACGAAATAATGCAGAAAATTTATGAATTATCAGATCAAAAAATCTCGTGGAAAGAGGGGAGTTTGTATCCTGTTTTAAAAAGGCTTGAACAACAAGGTCTAATTAAATCATATTGGAATACTAAGGGACCCCGGGCACGAAAATACTTTAAAATTCTTAAGCCAGGGACAAAAGCGTTAGAGAAAGAGTTAAATGATTGGCGTTTAATGATTTCAGTGATGAATAAGCTATGCAACATACAATTGAATTCAATTTAGCTGAGAAGTTAAAACAGTGGGAGAATGATCTGGCTAAATCTCCGGTTGTTACAAGTGATGACAGGGACATGTTAAAAGATCATTTGATGGATCTGGTTGAAAAGTATGTTCAACTGGGTAATACTGACGAAGAAGCATTTGTTTTAGCCCTGCATAAGCTAGGTAATAAATCTTCATGGGAAGATACATTTGCCGATGTTAACTCAAATATACTACAACTTAAGAGAACAGTTAGTTTAACAGGAGGTATTTTTCTATATTTTTTCTTTTATTATTTATTATTGGTTTTGGATAAATCTGTTTTAATTGTTGGGGCAAACCTTCATTTTTCTCCTGAAAACTTAACTGGTTTTAGTCGTATCTTTTTTCAAGCCATTTGCCTTATAACAGTTTTTCTTATGGTAACTTTAGTAATTCAGGAAAAACACTTCCTAAAACTTTTAAGTAGGTTACAATTAACTCCTAAACGTGCCATTATAATACTCATTTCGATTATTTCTTTAGCAATTATTGATAGAATCTGTCTAATGTTTTTAAACGGACTAATAAAGAAATCTCAACTAAGAATGGATGTATTTAGTACGTTCAATTGGATGAATTATGTTTTCCCAATGATTATATGTATTGGCTTTATTCTTATATATCTTAAGTATTTCCGAATAGCAAAATCAAATCTTTAAACATAGCAAAATGAAAAAGCTCCTGGGTACAGTAACAACCTTAACAATTATTGTGGTCGTCGTATCATGTAGTAAAAATGAACTGACCTATTCATGTAGTCCTGAAATCGACGCATATGTTAAAAACAATATTGAGATTTTTGAAAACTGTAATGCGCAAGCACTAACAGAATTTACACTTGGCATACAGAAAGCTGCTTATCTTACATTTTCAGAAGATAGTAAATACGAACTTTGGATGGAACATTTCGAAGCTATTGTTTCGGATAGCATGTTTTCTAGTGTGGAAAAACAACACATTCAGAATCTGATAATTAAATTAAGTCCCGCATTATTTGAAGGAGATATGGAGTTATTCACTCAATTTATTAATTTCTATAAGTGTTGGGAACAAACGGCGATTGATCAGTATAATTGGAATAAACAAAAGTTGGCGTTTGTGGTTTCATCAATGGAATTGAATTATAATTCTTACACTGAGAGTATTGAATCGTCATTTAATTCAATTGTTGCTCTATCCGGAGGTTGTGGTTGTAATCAAACCCATGATTTTTGTGACGGTGGTGGGCTTTGTTCAGGTAGTTGTACTTCAGTATCTGGAGGATGTGGGGTGTTGTGGTTGGAAGATTGTAATGGAACTTGTATATATCAGGAATAAGTAACCTACTCAAAACAATTTTCTGTAGGCATCGTTTAATTTGTTAATTTTATTTGTCGTTATTTTGAATCTCTTTCATTTTATTTATTGATACTTAGTTTGTGTTAACTCATTTTAATTGGTTAGTATTGAGCTAGTTTGCTGTTTTGTTTCTCCCTTCCGGTCGCTAACTTTATTTCCAATAAGAGACCCCTTTCGAGGTAGGTAAGCAAGTTTCTGTTTTGGTCAGACCAAAACTCATGTTTAGCATCCCGTTGGTCTAAAAAATAGTAATACAAAATGGTGCAGTTTAGCAAAGGAGGAAGGCCACGAAAATTGGATGGTGAGAGGATGAAATATAAGGTAACGGTAAAAATGTCGACCGTAGAATATTACTCCTTAATTGGTAAATCGA
>JAFGVU010000248.1 GCA_016937855.1 Bacteroidales bacterium
CGGGACAAATTACTCAAAAACTAGTTTCTCAGTTTTTATCAACTTTTCCTCAATAAAAAGATTACAAATGTAAGTGCCAGCACTCCAACCTTTTGTTGGAATTATTGTTGTTTCACCATTGACTGGAATTACATCCTTTAAATGCCCGTTTAAACCTGCAATTTTAATTTCAGCATTTTTGTAATCCTGCAAAGACGTTTTAACCATAAAATCGTTACTGCTAGGATTGGGAAAGATTTGCATTTCAATTGTTTCAATATCTTTTATGCCTGATCCTTCTGCGATATATATCATTTTTTCAGCAGATTTTACACAGCCATCTTGTGTTACCGTAACCTGTACGTTGTATTCTCCAACAGCAGTATAAGTATGAACAGGGTCTTTTACATCTCCTATTTGGGAATCTCCAAATGACCACTCCCACGTGTCTGCATAAGGGTTGTTGTTGTACAGGTTTACATCTACCTCTCCACCCTCAAGGTAAAATGTATCTGCATAAGTATTAATTCGTGGCTTCAAGTAATCGCAACCATTGTCAGGCATATAGAGCTTTACTAATCCTTTTGACCGTTTGTCTGCTATTGGAGAATCTCCGCCCCAATATGTAAAGCCTCCTCCAATATAAAGAGTATCACGAAATACCTCTAATGACAAAATATTATCATTAAAATTACCACCTATACTGTCCCATGATTCCCCATTCCACTTTTTAATAAAAGTTTCGTAAGTATCGTCTTCGTGGAAATAATAACCATTACCCAGATAATATTCTCCCCTGTACATGGCACTTGCCTGTGAAAAAACTGTATTGCCATAAAAAACACCCATAGGTGTCCAGTTAAAGCCATCCCAAACTGCCGACCCCCAGGAGTCTTCACCATCTATTTGAGTTATTTGCCCCCCTACAAACAGAAAAGTATTAATTGTATCAACCGTAAGCTCATTTATTTGTCCGTTAGGAACAATATCGAATATTTCCCATTCTGTTCCTCCTAGATACCGTCTTACTCCCCAATAGCCCCCGGCATATAGTTCACCGTTAAAAACTTCCAATGCGCGTGCATACATACCAAAACTTCCTACATTTATCCATTCTTCTCCATTATAGGCAGCTATTTTATCAAAAGAAACACCACCGATTGTGCTGAAGTTGCCAGCTATAAAAAGAGTGTCATGATAAATACAAAAGTCCCTTACTTCTGAACCCGGCTGTCCAATAGATGGAGATTGCCAGCCTTCGCCATTCCAGACAGCAAGACGGGCAGTATTTGGATTATTGCTGGCAGTATTAAAGCTACCACCTATATACAATGTGTCATTATACTCAATAATAGACTCAATAAGCCCCCAATCTACGCCATCCTGAAAACTATAAACAGTATCACCATTCCAGCTACCGATTCCATGTGCTTCAATATCGTTTACATAGTAAAAACCCCCTCCGAAAAAAAGTATTGAATCCCCTGAGTTATAAATATCCATTAAATATATCGGATTGATTTCTTCAGGAGTTGAAATATTTGTAATACTATCAAGGCCTATGAAATCATCGCTCCAAACTTGTGCAGCTACTTGATTAAGAATATACACAAAACAAATTACTATTATCAATATTTTTCTCATAAAAATAGATTAAGTCAGTGGATTTTAACACTAAATCCACTGACATTTATTTTATTGTGTTATTACCATTTTCTTAAATTCGACAGCTTTCCCATTTACAAACATTCCGTAATTATATACTCCAGGAGCCCAGTCTTTATTAATTATTTCTAAAGTATGTTCTCCTTCTGAAAGTTCGTATTCACTGATTATTCTGCCGAACATATCGCTTACCACAATTTTTCCTATCTTTTCTTCCGGTAAGTAATAATTTATTAATGTCCGGCTTGTAAACGGATCCGGGAAATTATCTTCCATATAGGCATCACTGTCCGGCATTACAAAGTCAATATTTATCAACATTATTTTAGAACTACGGGTTTGGGATTCGACACATGTAGGGACTTCCTCACCGTACAGGTTGTATAAAATTGCTTTTGCTCCTGAGCTTCCCCTGTTAGCAGGGCATTTATATGCAAGCTCTCTTATAAAATCAATTTGTACACTGTCCATGTCATAAATAGTTTTGCCGTTCTCATACAAATATAACAATATTTCATTTAACTCAACCCAGTCTTCAATCTCCGAAGTAGTTTGATCCATTGCCTGTAATAAAATTAAAGCATCTACATAATTATTCTGATCAAGCAAATCTGAATACAATATTTGTTTTGAACTTTCAGTATTATAATTCTCAACCAAATTTATTGCAGCAGTCTTTTCGTTTATCGAAGTATCAAGAAGATTGTAAATAACTTCGTTCACAAACAACTGTCTTTCAAGCTCATAGAAATCAATTTCACGTTTTAAAGATGTCGGTGTAATTACATCCGGGTTGTTTGCCATAAGCGGGATCAGTTGGTTAGCAATGCCGACCGGGATTGTTTTTAACCTTTCGTTCAAATAAGGGTTAACATTCGTAGCAGCCGGAAGATTAAGTTCCATAACATTTTTAAAATTACCATGTGACAAAGGATATTCCACGGTCAGGGCAATTATAACAGTGTCTGATAATGGGGAACTTTGGATCAGATCGTTTTTTAATTTACCCTGCGGGGCACGGCTGTATATGTCATTTAACAACTGTTCCGTATTCCCGTTATCCAAAGAAAGTAATTTATTGTTATATTCAAATTCAAGTTCATTTAATTCATCATCTATTAAATCAATAGGAGACATGTAATCAAAGCCAGGATAAAAATTAGAAGGTAATTCAAGTATTATATCAGGATATGGATGGTGATAGATCGTGGGTTTTTTACAGGATACCTCATTACTGCTTTTCGGTATTCCAGTTGAAATTAAAGATATCGAAGAAGTTGTTGGAACAGGGATCGTTGTAACAGGCTCAGTATGACTGAAATAATCATAAGGTACAGAAGAACTTATCCGTCTAAAATAAGGATCGTTACTTTGTCCTCCATCAAATTCATTTCCTGCAGCATACCTGCTGTTATTAATTGTTGATTGCAATAGTCCTATCGGCATTGAGCCTTGATTTGCAAGACTTCCTGAAGACTTTAAATTTATTTCGTAGTTGCTTTCTAAAAGGTTACTGCACATATTACACTTCAATTGTAATTTATCGTTTGTCCCTGTAGTATAGATATTTATTTTACAATCATTGTAAAGATTTCCTTCCCAGTCGTCTCCTGTTGTGGAAAGCCCGGCACCTACATATCCACCTTCTGACTGTGAATTGCCTGACTCACTTATATTAACAGCAAATTGTATTCTTGAGAAATTGTTTTCAATAACTCTGAAACCGGTAGTATTAATTAATTGAACCCCATTTCCATTTAGAGACTGTATGGTTCCAGAATTACCAAAAGTATTATCATGAATATAATCGAATGATCCGCCATCAATATAGATACATGCCCCTGTAGGAGGCTGATTACTGGATACCGGAGGGGGAGGCGGGCCTTGCTTGGATGGAGCAATTGTTTGCTCGTTAGGGATTAAATTAAAATAGCATTCATGAATTTCATGATGGTTGTCAATATCCGGATTCATATTCTTTATATTAATACCCCAAATCATGTCTGTAAAATAAGAATCGAAAACATCATATTTAGAATCAACAGATGTTATACCGTATTGCATATCATCGAATGTACAACCATTTATTCCGAGGCCTAATACGCCATCTATTTCAATACCGGCATCTGTTCTTTGATATGGGTTTGCGTTACCTGCCCACGGGTTAAATACGTTAGGGTATGAATTAGTAAAATCAGATGAGTAATGAGGATCATACAAGTCTATGGTAGTTTTAAAGATACAATCATTCACAACATTTCCACTCCAAAGTGCTCCTATAGTATAGTTAGGTCTTGGTAGAAACTTAATACCTACACCGTTGTTGAGAAGTTCTATATCTGATTCAGCGATAATAACAAGGCCACATCCTTTACTTTCGTCAAAAGGATTCGGATTGGCAATATTATCACACAGGTAGTCCATGCTTCTTGCGCCTGATAGAATTGCTATGTGAGCATTTTCGATTAAAACAGATTTTCTGTCAATTATTTCAACAGTACCCATATTAGAAGGATGCTCAAGATCTCCCCAAACTTCAATTCCCTGCCACATATTATTCTCACAAACAGGTATTGTTAAACTTGGATCTATTGTCTGCGCCCAAGGAGGATAGTAAATACTTGTAAGTGTAACATTGTTTTCAATTATTAGTCTTGCACCTGCCATTACAATAATTCTTCCATTTGGTGCGAATTCTATCCTTGCAAATTCTCCAATTGTTAAACTTGCATCCGGTTCAATTATAATATCACCTTCTGCATAAAATATTTCTTCCACATTTGTTATAGGTGATTCCCATACTTCATTTTCTCCGCTTTCAATCGTATACCCATCGGTATAGTCATAAGAATAATAACCTCCTCCAAACTCACTAACATCACATGAGCAGAAACCTGGGTTAACAAATAGTTGTTCTGCTGCATAAGATTCATACCCACACTCATCATTACCAACGTTTACAGATAAACAATAATATCCGTAATCACTAAAAGTATAATCCAGTTGATTATCATCCGTTATTGTTTCACCACCAATTGACCAGTACCAGACTAAAGACGGATCAGAGTTTGCAATATCTGTAAAACTGAGAACACTGTTTATAAATAAACACGAAGGAATCTCAAGTTCCGGAACTTCCGGACTGGAGTATTCACTTGACAATGTATAAGCATCTTCAAATAAACATTCATTTTCATCTGTAATTGTCAAATAATAATCGCCATCGCAAATATCACTGATGTTTGCACCGTACATTGTTGTTTCACCATTAAACCATGTATATTGTAAATCACCTGTTCCTCCGATACCGACAGCAGTTATATCCCAATCACAGTCATTAGAACAATACGATGGATTATTAATATTATAAGTTGCCGTAATTGCAGAAGGTTCTGTTAAAGAAAATGATGGTGTTGACACAGTACACCCATTTGCATCCTGAACTGTTACGGTGTATGTATGATCTGCCATTAAATTTTCAAATTCATTACTAGTTTGCCAACCGTTACCAATATTATATTGATAAGGGTATTGACCTCCGCCAACACTTATTATTGCTTCACCATCATCATATCCAAAGCATGAAATATTTTCATAAGAATAAACATTTGCATGCCACATTAGCGGTTCACTGATACTAAAAGAGACCTCTTCAGAACAATTATTGGAATCATAAACTGTAACAGTATAATCTCCAACTTCCAGATCAGTAAATGAGTTTGCACTCTGCAATCCATTTCCAATATCATATTGGTAGCCGGGAACTCCGCCATGAGCATAAATTGAAGCTATGCCATCATTATAACCATAGCAAGTAATATCTAAAGTATTAACTTCAAGAACTAGTGGCGTTGGGGAGTTAATAGTTACAGAAGCATTAACAGTACATGAATTAGCGTCTGTAACAATAACACTATAATCTCCAACACAAAGATCAATTGCAGTTGCAGTAGTCTGGTGACTCGGGTCACTCCAATAATAAGAAAACCCTCCACCTCCGCCACTTGCATTTACTGTTGCCGTTGCATCGCAATTATCAGCACAAAGTAAATCATCATGACTCATGGATACAGTTATTTCAGGGAATTCACCAATTTCAACACTTGCGCTTGAAACACAACCATTGCCTACAGTTACAGTTACAGTGTGTGTGCCTGCTGCTAGGTGCATAGCCATTGGGGTATAATTACCGTTTGACCAATCGTAAATATACGGTAAAGGAGGGTTATTTATTACATCAACTTCTGCGATACCTGATGGATCATCATAGCATGAGTTTACTATATTAATAAAATCAAGCTCGGGTTGGATTAAACTCCCCACATCAAATCCGGTATAGTATTCACAGTTATCGGCATAAGTTACAGTTAAATCATAATGACCTGTTGCAATGTCATAAATATTTTGAGTGTAATCCCCATTACTCCAGTTGAATAAATACGGATCTTGTGCTTCAGTAACTTCAATTTCAATGCTTCCATTTTCCGGAAATAAACAAGAAGATCCAATGTCAGATGTTATAAAAGGCTCAACATAACTTTCTACGATAACTTCGTTTGTAATTGTATTTCCCCAGGCATCTACAATAGAATATGTGTATATTCCAGGAGCTAATCCAGTCAAGATTGTTTGATATTTTATCATTTCAGGTTGAGCATTTATGACGTTACAATTACTGACATATGTATTGGTTTCGTTGTCCAACCAACTCATTGTTGGTGGAAGAGAATTTCCAGCGCCATAAACGATAAGATTTAGAACTATTTCCCCATTATTATTTCCTAGAATACAAGAAGGCTTTACTTCAGTTATAATATTTGCAATTGAAAAAAGAGTTCTATAAGTACAAGAATATTCTGACTGTATTGTTGCTTGATATAAGCCAGGAGGTATATGTGGAATAAAATAATCTGTTGTTAAGCTAACATCTGTGTGAAAATTATAATAATCTGTACTTGCTATTTGAACTGAATACAAGTCTGTATCCGTTGTGACAAATGAAAGTGTCGCATCTCCTGATTCACCATCATACGATGCTGTTGTGCTTACAACATCAATATCAACATCCGGTAGCGCATCAACAAAATCAGTAACCGAATATGTACAACTATTTGCATCAGTTGTAGTTAAGGCATAAGTTCCTGAATAAACATTTGTTAGATTTTGATTATAGGTTGAATTACTCCATTCAAATATAAATGGACCATATCCACCTGTAATATTTATTTCAATTCCACCAGTTGCTTCATTAGGACATGATGGTTCAGGGTTAGTTACTATTAAAGGAACAGGGGTTTGAAAAACTTCAACAATATCTGTAATAACACATCCTAAATTATCATTGATAGCATAAGAATAACTGCCAGGAGATAAACCAGACAATGTTGTTTCGTAAATATTTCCACCAACATTATTTAATACTGTTGTTGAACTATTTGACCATGTGACATTTAAGTTTGACAATGAATTTAATGGATGTAATTCCAATGTTAATATTATTTGGCCGTTGTCAACTCCAAAACATGAGTTAACAACATTATTACTAATTGAATAAGCCATTTCAGCTGTTACAGAACCTGTTCCTGAACATCCGTTAGCATCATTAACTGTTACGAAGTAATCTGTTTCCTCTGTTGGAAACACTTCATATGTTTGTTCAGTACCTAATCCATCCCAAGTATAATTATATGTCGGTGTTCCGTTTATCCCTTCCGCCGAAATATACGTGCTTTGTCCGGGACAATTTGGGAAAGAGCTTATTGTAGTATTTACATCAGGATTAGGATTCACAGTGACAGTAACCGTTTCAGTAGCAGTACAACCATAACTGTCTGTCACAACCACAGTAAATGGAGTAGTGCTTATGGGTGTTGCAACAGGACTACTTATATTATACTGATTTAGCATGGAGCCATTATTCCAATGATAACTGTAGTTTGGAATACCACCAGTTACAATTGAAACACCTCCAATTGCAACTGATTCTCCCAAACAAATGGATTCTTCGGTTGGCATGTCGATGATAGGTTTTTCATTTACAATTACATTAATGTCATCAGTAGCTGTACAGCCATTTTCATCTGTAACTGTTACCACATAATTTGAAGTAATATTTGGAAAGAAAGGCATGCCTTGGCTAATTCCATTCGACCATACATAATCAATTCCACCAGTAGCCGTTAGTATAACTTGCTCTTCATCACATATCGTTTGATCTTCACCAGCGCTTGCAACAATATCAAATACATCTATGCTAATAGTTGCTTCATCTATGCATCCATTAACGTCTGAAACAGTAACACTTATCAAACTTTGATCAAGGATAAAGGCTGTAGTTGAACTGTTTATATCTAAATTGCTCCAATTATAGCTTGTTACAAAAGATGATGATGTATTCATACAGGTTAATTGGACAAAGGTATTTGGACAAACCACATCTGCCTCAGTTACAATAGAAACATTTGGAACATCTACCACAGTTAAGTCTAATAGTTCTGTATTTGTACATATACCATTATCAACAGTATAAGAAATAATATTTGAGCCTAGATTCTCTACAGTAGGAGTAAAAACATGTCCAATCACACTATTTCCACTCCATATTCCACCAGAAGGGGACGCATTTAGAGTAACAGGCCCAGAATTTAAACATATATTATCATATTCTCCCATAATTACTTCCAATGTTTCATCAGGTATGACATTTATGGTTATTTCATCTGAAACAGATTCACAACCATTTATATCACTAACAATAACGGTATAAGTGGTTGTATGCTCAGGTGACGCAATTGGATTAGATATATTTGGATCACTTAATCCTTCAATTGGTTGCCAATTATATAATAGTTCACATTTTTCATTCTCTGCTTCAACAGATAAAATAGCATTACCACCCTCACAAATAGTTTGGTCTTCACTAACAATAATCGAAATTGGTGGTAATTGTTCTGTATTTTGTGTTATTGAAATATTATCAAAATAAATATCCTCTTCCAAAATTTCAGTAATATAAAAATTTAAAAACTGACACTCCATGTCTGAACAATATGTAAATGGAATACTAACAGTAGTCCATGTATTAGGAGCAAAGCTTTCAACTTCATTTTCAAATTGATAAGTAAAGTCAGCATCTAGCATATCACTTACTGCATTGTCAAGAAAACCTATCATCAAAGAAAAATCATTTAAATTTTTATTATAACAATCAAATGTTAATGTATACTGATTACATGATTGTAGACTTTCTGATAATCTTAAAAAGTTCAACTGACTTTTTAAAATTAGATACCTATCTCCATCGCCATTATTTGAAACAGGATGATTCCAACTAATTGATGACGGATTGTTGTAAGCTAAAGCTCTATGACCAAATTCGAAAGGCCTTACCCCAAAGTTACAAGGCTTATATGCTCCATCAATAATTGTTGCACCTGGTGATGTTGTCCAATTCCAACTAATTTGTGAATATGGGTGCGCATCACAAAATACAGCTCCAGAATAAAATTCTCCCTCAATCCTCCCTTTGCCATTATCTATACCGATATAAGGTTTAAATTCATCATATAATGTTCTTATTTCTGAACCATTTTCGAAATTCCCATTAATCACAATTTCAGATAGACTATTTGGAGTATTTGAATTACTAGAATTAGAAAAATTGCTACCTGCAAGAACATCTATTGTGTATACCATAAAAGAGCCTCTTTCTATTCCATCGTGAAGATAAAACCCAAACTGTGCCCTTCCAATAAAATCTTGTCTTGGTGTGAATATTATCTCTGTGCCATTTGCTCCTAATGCAATTTGGGAATGATTATTACCAGTACCGCACCCACGTATATTAAATAAAGAACCATCTTCAACTTTTACAATATTTCCATCAGTATCTATAATCTCAGGATCAGAATTAATATTTATCACCAAAGGATTACCATTATTTATTATTTGATAGTCAAAATCGATTGTTTCAGGAAAATCAAAATTTGGATTAACATCTAAATATGACAAAACACCAGTATGGGGATTAGTAGTTTGTTTTGTTGTATATGGCGGATTATTACCAACTATGGCACTATATTCTGCTGTTAGCACATATCCTAAATCTTCTAACATTCTTATTTCAGGTAATGAAATTTCTCTTTTCACTTCACCTTCACAAAGTGTGGGATTCATTATATATCTAGGTAAATATCCAGGAGATAACCAACCTCGATATGTGAATGTGTGTCTAACAGCATCCATATGTGATAAAAATGAACCAGGAAAAACATTTCCAAAACTATCTCCGCCACCACCTTGATAGTCTCCTCCTGAATATATTGGTTGATTGTTCTGATATTGACCTGCATTAGAAATCCACCACATGTTATCTCTCAGTTCTCCCGCAGTAATACTTGGATTGATTGTTGGATTGTTTATAGGAGGTAATATTAACGGTTCAAACGAACTTGGGTCAGTAATATCTCCATGAAATAAGAATGTGTTATCATAAATTGTAAACTGATTCAAACTTGTTACGGTAGTAGGTAGTAACGTTTGAGAATCTTCTCTAATCAAAGATAGTAATCCAAATGCATGCAAAAACTCATGTAATAAAACTGTATATAAATCATAGCTACAACTAGTAATATTAGATTCGCATGTTGAAAAACTAAAATTTGGGAAATTGACCTGAACATGACCATCAAAATCAAAGTCAGGGTCAGGATCAATACCTGTTGTAATGAAATCGTAAATATTACCACCATATAGACCTGGTACTCCAGAATTAAAGTCATCATTCCAAAACGGTCCCCCAGCAGCTAAAGCGTCAGGATTTCCATTAATTGGACCAGAATCATCAAATCTTATATTAATAACAACTCCATCGGGAATTTGAATTACAGATTCTAAATAAGTTAATACTTCACATGCACAATTTCTTCGTTGTTCTCCAACTGACGAATCGTCAAAACCTATTCCATTACTATCCAAGAAAGTTATTGCAAAATGATTTCCACATTGCATTGTACCTAATTTTGCATTTTCTACAAACATTGCCATTGAATCTCTTACATGTTGTGAATTGTAATATATAGCCCATTCTGGTGTGTATCCACACATTGCATAATTATCGTTGTTTTCAACAATTTCAGGTTTAATGATAGATGGTCTTACTATTACCTCACATGTATCTCCATAAGCAAAAAGGATTTGACCATTCACTCCTTTTACCCTTACCTTTAAAACGGTTTCTTCATATATATTCTCATATATATTTTCAATTGCAAGAGTGGAACAATTATTTGTAATTTCAATAATATCTCCATCATTTACATTCATTATCCAAAAAGTATATGCATTTACATTTTCTAATGCTATTGCGCATAGTGTACCATTAGAAAACACAGTCGCGCCACAAAACTCATCAGTTAACCTTGTGGTTTCAGGAATGATAACATTTGGAAAATTAAACGCAAACGGCCCCGCCCAATAACTCAACTCAGTTCCACAATTTGCATTCATGTAAAATTCATACTCTGTGTTTTCATCAAGTCCTGTAATTGTGGTTGAGTTTCCCGTTACTTGTGAATAGCTTATCATCCAGTTATCATCAAGAGGATTGAGATCTTTCAACCCGACTGCGACATTGTATGTTACCCCGGTTGGACCGTCCCATGTCAAAGTGTGGCTTGTTGATATTCCTTCTGTTGAACTTAAATTTGTTGGTTTTGTACAAGTGGGTGATACCAATATTGCATCACTGAATTCAGATGTGTTATAGCTTTGCCCCTTTGCTGTTGCTATTAAATAGTCATAACTAGGTGTAACTGCTAACGTCCAATATCCATTTTCATCTGCTGTTATAGTTCCAAGGTACTCATTTGAGTTCTCATTGCCAGTACTACCAAAAACTTCAATTTCATCACCAATTTCTCCAATACCACTAACGATCCCACTTTCATAAGAAAGAATGATTGGTGCTTTTTTTGAATTATTTGAACCTCTTTCAAGTTGAACACCTTTTGTGTTGTTGAAAATCGTATTACCAGAAACCTTAATATTTTGAGAACTGTCAATAAATACACCTACGTAACAATCAAAAATCTCATTTGATTTGTTTATTTCTGTTGAACCAATTGTACAGTTTCTACAATTATATACATCAACACCATAATTGTAAGGTCCGGGTGTTTGTATCCCATCATCAATTGTTTTTAAAATATTTCCAAATATGTTGATGTTCTCACAATTATACATATTAATTCGAGAAAATCCGAACTTAGTTTGTCCATAAGTTGAGTTACTTAATTCTATAGTGTTATTTGAAATATGACCATTAGAACAATTAATTAAATTAATACAAGCTCCTTTAAATCCTGTAATGTTAAATCCAGTAATTTCAATATTACTTGCGTTGTAAATAGAAAAGCAGTGATTTATTTGTCCTTGTCCATTAAGAGTTATTACCGGGAAACCATATATGTAGCCAGGTTGTGTTGATGCATCTATAATTACGTTATTTGTAATCTGAGGAAAATAATGAATGCTGTTTATGTTGTGTATTCCTTGGCCAGGAATATTGAATTCAATCTTACATAATTCTTCAGTGTCATTTGTTTTTCTAACAGCCCATTGCAAAGTTCCATACATCTCTGGATCACATAGATTATCATCAAAGTTATACTCATATACAAATGGATCGGGATCTGTTGTTTTTGTAACTGTATAAATAGTCTGTGCATTACTATAAAAGCTTAATAAACCAAAAATAATGCTCAATAATATATATTGTAAGTTTTTCATCTGTCAAAAATTTTTGGATTATTTAATAAAATAAA
>JAFGVU010000046.1 GCA_016937855.1 Bacteroidales bacterium
TAAGTACATAGCCCTGAACCGGAGAGATGTAGTTCAACCGGGAATCATCACTGGGTCTTGCAGACCGCTCAGATTCCTATTTATTAGTTGCAATAATAAGTTTAAATCTCAAATAAACGATAATTGCTGATGTAAAGCCGAAGATGACTGTTTTGAGTTATTTGGTGCTTTATTGGTTCTTGTTTTTGCAGTTTGTTTCAATTGCGATAAATTCAAATCCAAGGGTTGCATTATCAATTCCGCAAAAAGTAAATCCTTTATTAAATAATATTTGCCAAAATAAAATCCAAATCGATAGCATTTCCCTTCGTCTTTGGAGCTAGATTATTCTAAAAACAGAATCGTTCACTTAATGTCAATGGATTCAAAGTTATTTCTAAATCTTCATGTAGGCCATTTCTTCTATTCATCCGGTATTTGAATTATATCAAATTCATAGATTTTCAACTTTTTAATGAAGATTGTGGAACTGTTTTATTTTTGTAAAAAAACTTTCTCAGTACACTGATATAACAATAGAGGATAAATATCATAGAATGATATTTATAGACAGGTATTTCGGTGGTTTACAAATGTGTATCTCCGCTCCCCAAAAAAATGAAACTCCGTCTTTCAGATAATTCCGGATAACTAATCATGTATCATCTTTGAAGTAATAAAAATATAAACTTAAAAATTGAAGTTATGTACAATTACAGCAAAGACGTGAACGGAAACGTTTGGCAGCAAAACCCAAACAATGCATGGGATACTCAAATGGTAGGGCGTGAGATTCCAGGTTATTACGGGGCGAATCAAATTATTAACCCTGCAGGCAATTCAATTGGCCATGTAAACTATACCCCAAATCCTACTTTGGATATTTATGGAATGACGAACAACAATGTAACCATGAACAACAATTGGCCAAAGTATTAATCTCCATGAGCCATGAATTGTCCAATCAATTAAGATTCTCAGCAGGAAGCAACATCAAAAGCATTCTGTTGAGAATCTTTGAGATTGATTTATTCAATTTGGCATGCGAAAATAATTTTTGTAAAATTGTAAACTACGAATAACTAATGGACTTTACCGTTTTTGATCATATCGCAAATAAGCAAGATAAAGTGCTTGCCTTGGACTTGGAAGGAACTTTAATCAGCAATGCTGTCAGCCAGTTCCCAATGACAAATTTATCTGATTTTTTGGAGCAGTGTAAATCAAATTTCAAAGCCTTGGTGATGTACACCACGGTTCCTGAAAATAAGTTCAGATCCATTGCAAATACGCTCATTCATGAAGGTGATGCACCAGCATGGTTGGCTGAATTGGAAGTTGTAAATTGGGATCCCGAAAATGAATCGGTAAAGGATCTGAAAAATGTCCAACCCAATTGGGTAGATGTTGTTATTCTTGATGATATGGAGAGATACATCCTGCCCGATCAAAAAGGCAACTGGGTAAAGGCTAACCCGGAATTTTCATGTGATTAATTTTTCATAACAAACTGTGAATCTTTTGGATCGAAATGACGTGCTTTGAAGTTCGATACATCCGCATGGGACTCGCTTAAAACAATCATACCCTTTTGTGATCGTCAGAATCATGCTCGTTTCATTCTAAAAACGGTTTCGAGTCTCTCCCTCGGGGATCTTATTACACATCTCTTCGAAAAATGCTTTGCCGGGTTGCTTAACTTTATATGAAGTACCTGGCCTCCCATTCTATATGCAATGTGACAACTTTCTTAAAGCCTATGCGCTCAGCATTTACGAAAAAACACAAACAACATGATGAGAAATCCAATTAAAACCATAAGTCTCTTATTAACAATGCTGTTTTGCTATAATGGCCTAATTGCTGGTAAACTTGCTAAAGATTCATTAAAAGAATATCAAACTGTTGAAGAGTTCTATCATGAACTTGTAGCTGCTGATTTTGAAAAGGACCAAACACTTAATACGATTATTGATTGGATTGTTGAAAATATTGAATACGATATAACTTATCAACCATCGTATGTTCCATTGAACACAATAAATCGAAGGAAAGGTGTTTGTCAGGATTATGCAGAACTTTTTAAAGCCTTATGCGATTTGGCAATGATTGAGTGTTACATTGTTTCTGGTAAAGTAAGGTTAGCACCGCAGGATATTGGTATTGAGCGGTATGCAGGACATGCCTGGAATGTAGTTAAAATTGACAATAACTATCAGATTTATGATTTAACATGGGCTTCAGGATCTTTATCAGGAAATAAGTTTATAAAAAAGCGTAATAATCAATACCTGAATGCAACACCTGAAATGCTAATCAATTCACACTACCCTGAAGATTCTAAGTGGCAGTTATTAGACTCTGTAATCAGTCTGCAACAATTTGTTTATCAACCATATTCTAATCATGCTTTCAATAATTTAGGTTGTTCAAAGCTGAGTCCGGAGAAAGGTATTGTTAGATCCCGAAAATTTTATTTGGAATTTGAAACAGACACAATAATTAATTCTTGTCATTTGTTTAAATGGAGACAAGGTGAAAGTGGATTTGCAACAGGTATAAAATTACCAGTTAAAAAAGAAGGGAATAAATACAGTGTTACCTATCGGCAATCAGAGGATGGAATTTATTCTTACACCTTCAGTTTTAACAATGGTGCTCAAATATCATACAAATTGATAACACCTGGATATTTTGTAAGCAAACCAGTTGTAACAAACAGGAGTGATTTAACAAGGCTAATTAATGCATACAATTACATTTTTTTCTACAATGACTATAAGCTTTTTAAAAAATTGAATCCCAATACGGAGTTTTGTACTGTAGGGGAGATAAAATATGCCTCAGCCATAACTAAAAGTTTGGAAAACTGGTATGGCGAAAATCCGACATGTTATGGGCGTTCAATGTGGGATGAAATTATATTTCCAATTAAAGAGTATGAAGTGGTTTTGGAGGAAAAAGAAAACAGCTATATTTTTAAGTACATCAAAAAAAAATACTAGCACATTGTTTGAATGAAAAATGGACCTGAAGGTACATAACCTTGGATAACATTTCCCGATCTAATTTTAGCGCAAGTAAAAAAATAAGCCATGGAAGAGAAAATTAAATTTTCAAAAGAAGAAATGATTCGGGCAGAAAAAAGCGGTCATAGAACCGCCCTGATTGAAGCCGGAATATACGCTGTACCTCAGCATAAGGTGCACAAAAACAAAAAGAAGTATGATCGCAAGCAGTATAGAAACAGCGAAACTTGGTAAATAAAAAATTGTTTGACTATGTTAGTTTTCAGTAAAAGATATAGAAGCATATTAATAAATTTCTTCGCGGTCACCTATTTAGTTTTCTTTTTTACCGATGACCATGTTAAAAGTGTTTTTCGCGAAACGGTTTTCTCTAGTATGCCCAAAGAGCTAATAGGAGCAGTTATAAGAACATTTATTTTGCATTTTCACAACTTACTTGGATTTTCGTTGATTGGAGCAACTGCCGTGGTGTATGCAACAAGACTTTATCGTAAGCAAAGCATCTTTATTCTTAAAGAGAAGGAAAATAAATATTTTATTGCAGCGTCAATAGTTTTAACCTTTGTTGCAGCTTTTGTACCCTATCTTAAAGTGTATTACTACGGAGGTGTTGATGCTGGTGTCTTGTACAGTTCCTGGCTTCTGTATTTTAACCTGGCCTATTATGGTTTAAGTATTTATCTTACCTATCAATTTATGTGTTGGTTATTAGATCGGATGATGATAATTGACCATCCTGTTGAAATAATAAATTATGTTGCCTTTAGCATGGGATTGAAGCTAATGTTATTTGGTCTGCAATCCATTTATACCAGTAAAATTATGCCCGAAATAATTGGTTTTATAACTTTTGCCTAAACACATTTTGTATGAATAAAGTGTATCAATATATCGGTCCGGATGAACTTCTAAAACTCTTGAATACCAGCAACAAAGGTACAATTATTCATAGTCAATTAGATCTAAAAAATTGGATTGATGGTAACAGAAATCTCTTATCAATTCAGAAAATGCAACAATTGTGGTGCGACGGTATTGGTTAAAAATGAATGGTTTTATTGTTATGAGTGTGGAAGTGAGTTAAGTGCGAAGTGGAACTTATAAATGGTTGGATGAAAAGGTCTTCGCATAAATCACATCTAAGAATACCTTAAAATAACTGATTAATTCCATTTTACATGAGAGTTACATCCGGGTCGAAAATAAGTTATGACAAATAGCGATTCAGATCCAAAAGGTAATCAGTAACTTAAAAGGAATAAACAGATGAAAATTGTATATAAACGTAATGTTGAACTGGAAAGGCTGATTGCAATGGCATTATTCAGTTTTGCGAAAGTCAAAGAGAATCGATTTAGTCAGAATGTTCAGTTATATGAACAGCTTAAAAAAGGCTATAAAACTCCTGTATTTCATTTTGGAGAAGAAAGATATTATTGGATCTGTGGAGTCATGGAGGAATATCTTGATTCTCTACAAAAAGACGAGCGTAACCTGTTAGTCGAAAAAGCTTTATCGAGTGTAGATGCATTTATGGGCGAAGAAGTTACAAGTACGCAAGAATATGCAGATTTAATTGATGAACTTGCAGGACTAAAAGACATAACTTTTGATACCATAAGGCTGGATTGGTTCATCACCTGTGATGTAACTTATTCAAAGGTTAGAGAAAGAACCTTGGAAAGAATGAAAAACCGACCTTTTTTTTAATATAGACATGAGAAAAATAGCAATATCAGATATTCATGGTCATTATTAGACGTTTAGAGCGTTATTAGAAGATCAACTAGCTAATGCTTAATGAACGAGATCAATTGGCTATGGTTCAGGTTTAAACAAACATGGTAAAATACAAATGAAAGGGAGGGTAAAAAAGAGATATGAATATTGATCAACTGAGAAAAGTAGAATATTTTGCAAAAAATTACTACGATAAACTAAATCCTAATGAAAGAATATGGAAAGATCATATTCGCTTGGTTCGAAAATTTGCACAAGAGCTAGCTATAATTGAAAATGCCGACAAAGATCTTATAGATGTAGCTGCGATATTGCATGATATCGGCAAAGCTGTGTCACATGCAGAACATAGTAAAATTAGTTGTTCCTTAGCTAAAGAATTTCTGTTAAACAACAAAATACTTGAGAATAGATTGGATTTGTTATTAGAGTGTATTTTAAAACATTCATCAAGATATTCAGACGATGAAAATCGTGTTGAGGTTAAAATATTGCAGAATGCGGATGCCTTAGCGGTGTTTTTTGATGAAAGATGGCAAGAAAAGTCAAAACAAGAATTATCAAAAGATAAATATCAAGAATTATTGCAAAAAACGAAATGTAAAGTAACCCTAGATTCAGCAAAAAAGATAGTAGATAAGCAAATAAAAACGCTAAAAAACTCATAATCACAAGTATTTATCACGAGTGAGGTAACTTATATAAAGATTAAAGAAAGAACATTGGAAAGAATAAAGAACCGACCCTTTTTACAAATGAATTAATATTGATAGTACAGAAATTTTATTAGGCAAATATTATTGTGAACAAGCCAAAGCCAAAGATTTTGTTGATTGGGCAATTGAGATGATTGGAAAGGGAACAGAATCAGAGAATTTATTTGCACACGCTTCCCTTTCCCATAGTTCAACAGATTCAGTGGTGTATACCGAATACTTTTTCAATGCTTTAAACGATATTGAGTATGTTATAAACTCGGATAGAGACTTTTACGTTGATGGGTATTGTGAATATTTCGCCAAACTGGTTTTAAATGGTAGTCCCAGCTAAGGAAGGCTTAAAAACCATGCTTGATAATCTTTAAATTAGTATTAAAATATCATGAGGGTAAAGCAACGATTAATGTTTTTAGGTTTTATTTGAGTTTGTGATTGGTTCCTTATCTTTTGAATAACTTTAAATAACTTCGATGGTTTTATTTTTGGTGATGCTTAGGTGTGCTAGTGAAAGTTAGATATTATTATTGAAAATACTAATGCAAAAATTGATAATCATAAGAGGAGCATCCGGTTCCGGCAAAAGTAGTGTTGCACATTTACTTGCTGAGCAATTAGAAAACTGTGTAGTATTATGTCCTGATATTTTTTATCATGAAATTTTAAAAAATGTCAGCCAAAATCATAAGTTTAAAAAGGCTGTTTATGATAGCTTATTCTTACTTGCAAGTAAATACTTAGTTGAATGTGGGTATAATGTAGTTATTGAAGGAATATTATCTAGCATCTATAGTTTGGGGTTTTATGACAAGTTTTTTCGATTGTCGAAGGAAAATGGATTTGATTTTAAACAGTTGGTTTTGGATTCCTCGTTGAACGTTACTATTGAGCGAAACCGCCATAGAAAACACATATCTGAAGAACAGCAGAAACAATGGCAGTATAGTTTAAGCAAGTCAATAAGGGATAAACATGAAAAAATAATAGATGTTGATAAATTATCCATTCAAGAAACTTATCTTGAAGTACTATCTGTTATTTCACCATGCCTACCTTAAGATAAAGATTAGGAGCAAGCAATAATTTCTAATTCAACGGATTGATCAATACCCAATTCTCCAACTCCGTCGTGCTTTGACTTTACCCTAATTCTTAAATATTCTCTGTTCATTTTTGTTCCTCCCTATTCAAATGGTTATTCCAGTTATTAATTAAACTTTCCATGTTCTTTTTTCCAACGGGATTCGCACTATGAATATTAATATCAATATTTCTCAAATCAATTTTTTTCGTATAAACCATCCAATAAACACAATCATATCCAGTAGGTACCTGGTCTCCTAAATCATGATCCAGGGACATCTCGGCAGGTAAGCCAAAAGTATCAATATGGATTACAAATTCATCAAAACTTCTGACAATAACCCATCCTTTGGTTTTTGGAAATCTCTCGTCGTCTAGATATAGTTTCATCGTGGTTAAGTTATAAAGTTTAAATTAAAAATCTTTTTTTGATATTTTTGATTTGATTGCATCAATTAATACTTGCTCATTGATAAACGAATTAATGTCTTCAGATAGTACAATTTTTCGTTTTCTTTTCCCTTTTTCCGGCCAATCATCCAGTATTGTGTCTACCTGCATACATTCATTTTGACATGGCATGTACCTCCCCATTTTTCGTAAGAATAGTTCGTTAATAAGTTAGTCGCGCCCCTTCCCAGTATTCCGGCCTCTTCAAATGCTTCTTTTTGGGCTGAATCTTGTTCGGTTGACTGTTTTTCAACTACACCTTTGGGGAAAATCCATTTAGCTCTTTTTTTGTAACTTATGATTACAAAATAAATTTATAGGTCTATTATAAAATAGGGAACTACTCCTGATTGATTAAAAAGCCATGCCGGTTTATTCATTTTCAATTCGTTTAAAAGTTTACAATTGATGTTTTTAAAATGAATAATCAAAACTAAGTGTTGTTCGGTTATCTGTGATTATCTAAATTTACAAAACTCGTTTTAAATAGGGAATTATGAATGAGACGATAACCTTTTTTATCCTCAATGGAGAATAAGGTGAATTCACCAATTTCACCAATTTCACCAACTATACCATAAAAATAAATGGCGTAAACTGACCTACAAGTGAACATTACTTCCAGTCTAAAAAAATAGAAAATAGAGCCTATCCGAAGAAAATTAAAAAGGCTCAAATCCCAATGATGGTAGTTGAATTGGGACGAAGTAGAAAAATGAAGATAAGGCATAATTGGGATAAAATCAAGGACAATGAAATGACGAAGGGGATTATACAAAATTTACTCAACAAAATAAACTGCGTAATTTATGAATTTCAACTGGTGATGCCTTGTTAATCGAGCATACTGAAAATGACTCATATTGGGGTGCTGGTGGAAAAAGGACGGGAAAGAATAAATTAGGCAAGTAATGCAAGTCAGGTATAATATTGAATATCTGGCACATAGAATACAGATCAAGGCAAAGCTATTGTTACATAATCCCTTCTTATAAAACAAAAGCCGTTCTGCCATTCGAACAGCACTGCTTTGTTTAATCTAACTTCTCTAATCTAAAATCTCTAATCTAA
>JAFGVU010000249.1 GCA_016937855.1 Bacteroidales bacterium
CAACAAAGAGGGCACCGCTACGCGGCTGGTAAAAATAAGAAACAAATATTTGCTCTTTTTGCTGAACAAGTCGTTATAAAACTTCTAGTTTATTGAGTCAATATTCTTTAAAATTAAAGTATTACAACTAAATGATACAAGGCTACCATTTTGCGGCTTTGCTTAAAGCAATTGCAGAGTTGTCGAATCTGGAGATATACTCAACCGCCATAGGATTTTGTAATATAAACCGTATCTTTTGCACCTACTCTTCCTCACTTCGGCAAGCTCAGTGCATCGCATGATTTATTTCCAAAGCTATGCTATGCAAAGAAATTCTTCATCGATTAGTCACAAAATATACTATTTTCTAAATATAAAATCCTATCCCGGTTGAGTAAAAAAATCAACAGAAAAATAATAATTTTAATACAAACATCCAACGTAATCGTAGTGTGGACCTTCGGCCAAAAACTGCATTTTAAAATTGCATTCTCCTGCAACTGCTTCGATAGTATATGGATCGACGAAAAACCATTTAAATTCGCCAGATTGTTTTCCTTTATATTCCAGGTTATATATTAACTCGCCATAGTATCTGTCTGTAAGCGGAATGCTGATACTTCCGTCTTCTTCGAGGTAAAGGTATTGCAGGTCTGAAGAATCAAAAATAATTTTACCCCCCGGATTTAGCAATGTTCGCAGGTGGTCGAGAAGTTCTGGCAATTTAGGTAGATTTCCGGCTATACCGATGCCATTCATCAACAACAGAATTGAGTCGTATGTTTTTCCGGAAAATTTAAAGATATCTCCACAGACGACATTTTTAACACCACGTTTTTGCATCACTTCGCAACAACCTTTAGAAATATCCAGTGCTGTTACATTATAACCCAAATCCTGCAAGTAAAGAGCATGCGAACCGGCACACGCTCCGATATCCAATATGTCGCCTCTGGCTTGTTGCAGAGCGGCTTGCTCATGCGATGGCATATTTTCAAAATCTCTGAACAAATGTTCGGCAGGCAACTCATCTGTTTCAGCAATATCAGTATTTACAATTATTTTCGCATCTTTATCTCCGGCAAAATAATCTAAACAACATCGTCCAAATATATCCTTATCCTCATTTAATTTCATTAGTCTCCCAAATTTAACTGCACTTGCTTTAACGAATTTATAAATAAAAGGTTGCAAAAATGGAATCTGCAATGGAATTACCGTTTTTATTGTTGTAGTTTCCATATAAGTAAAATGTAAAACTTTTACCATAACACAAAATAGGCTTACTTTACACAGATATGCTTTTCAATCTTAAATCTGGGAGTTTTCTAAAATGCCATTTTGTATTAGTTTCTCGATTACTGGGTATAAATCTTTAACCGGGATATTACTCCTTTCTGATATTGCCAACAAGTCATTTTCACCATCAGACAGATTCAAAATCCACATCATAGCTTTTACATAATCGGAGTTCCCCTTTTGCGAACCGAGTGTAGGATAAAGGCCTCGCTTACCTAGTTGAGGCTCACAATATGGCAGAGTATTAATATATTTGTCATTTTTCTCAATAGCATCAATAATTTCGAGATATTTATTGACAGAGTTTTCCATTTTTTCAAATGAAATAAAGCTCTTGTTGTCTGCAGATGTATGATATTCTGGATATTGTCCATACATTGTACGCATTAACGAACCTACTGGTAGATTAAACCCTGGCGAACAATATTGCCTCTCGTCGCTACCATTTGGGAAAAAGTCAACAATCTTAAATTCTTTCTCTGTCTGTTTTAGTATCATTTCTGTTACCCTATCAGTTAGAGTATTTCCTCTACGGCTCTTTTTATATGTAAAATTACCTTTATCTCCAATACAATTAACAACATATCCCGCAATTAAATTTTGCTTCCAATAATCCCCATAAATAGAAAGATTGAATATACTGCCAATAGTTTCTGGTGCAAATAAAAATCTATATGTATATTTTAAGTCTTTTCTATCCTTTAATTTCTTATAAATAAAAGCTGTCACAAGAGGTCCTGACAGTTCATTATTAGCAAGTGATGGGTGACATATGTAAGTAGAAAGCAATACTTCTTTCTTTGTTTTGCCCTCAATAATAGCCTCTCCGGTAGTCATAAATCCATTATCATTTAAATCGGAATCTATAAAGACTTCAAATTCGTCATTTTCATCAAAAGTCAAAAACTGTTTATGAGAAATACAAAAGCCCCATCTTCTTTGATAATACGATGTTAAATATGGGACAACCTCTGGCTGTTCTGGTATAGTATATATGTGAGATTTGAGTTCTTTGTATTTAAGATTACCCTTAAAAGGTTCCGAATAACCAAGTATATGGAGATTGTTTTTTGAAAAATCAACAATTTTTTTGCCACTACTATTTTTTATCCAAGCATCTTTAATATTCCACTCAGGAGGTACAGTCCAATCAAAGCAATTTGTTCCTGATGGAATTTCAGAAATATTTAGATTAATAATTTCAGACAATATTTTTAATGTCTCTCTGTTTCCATCACCTGTAAGACTTCTATTTATTGGCCAAAGTCTGTCAAAATATTTTTCGAGTTCATTTTTCATACTATTCAAAATCTTCTAAAACAAAAGGTCTATTCGTTTTATTATACATAATTTCGACCCAATTCTTAGTCTCTTGTGTCAGTAAATAAAATGGATCCATTTCTAGATTCTCAAGCCAATAATTAACAATAGAATCTATTCTTGCAACAATTATTTGAGTTCTACCTTCTTGCAACTTCACTATTAGACCTGCTGAAAGCAATTCGTTTTCTAGTTTAATCCAATCATATTCCAGAGGAAACTGTAGGGGTCTAACATGATATCTTAGCAATGTGTTATAATATTTCCCATCACCATCGATTACCTGACCAATAAAATCTTTATCGTATCTATAAATCAATTTACCAGAAATTCTTTCTACAAAATGAATTAATGTAGTCGTATGAAACCCAGAACCATAATGCATTAGTAATCCATTATTTTTATAGAGATATCCAAATATGGAACTATTATCAAAAGGATCAAAAAAATCAGCAATCTTAGTGCTAAAAGGTGTCCCTGTCCCTGCAAAATTAAAAACGGGCGTTGGAGATCGCCATAAAGATTTTTCTTGCCGGAAATATTCGGAAAAAGTCCCAACTTGACTAGAATCATCTGTAATATTATATGGTTTCCCCTTACAAAAGTCATAATTAAATGTAGGAAAAACCACATCAACACCTTGACAAATGTCTCTTATCTGAGTATAATGATCGTTCAAAAACTGATTGTGGTTTTGAAATTGTATTTTAAATCCAAAAAGAATATCTGAATGGATTAAAATATGGGAATAGCCATTTTTTTTTACAAATCGTTTGATATCATTTTTGATTATTGTCATTTTGTGAGCTTATATAGTTCCACTATCTACATTGATATTTTGTCCTGTAATAGAATTTGATTTTTGAGAAATAAGAAATTCTATAGTTTCCGCAACCGAATTGATTTCAACTGATTTTTTTAGAGCTGTTCTATTATAAATGCGATTTTTTTGTTCATTAGTCAAAGTCGAGCTCATTTCCGTTTCCATAAAGCCAGCAACAAGGCAATTCGACCTTATGCCAATTTCGCCCCACTCCCTTGCAACATTTTTTGAAAAAGCCTCTAACGCACCTTTTGTAGCAGCATACATTGACAAGCCTTTATAACCTGTATGGACACTAATTGATGAAATATGAACAATACTCCCTTTAATGTTATGCAATAACATGTGTCTAATGGCAAACTTAGTTAAAATCATTGATGCAAAAACGTTTACCGTAAACATCTGCTCCAAAGAATCGATATCAAGATTAGTAATGATATCATCATAAGCTGTGGCTGCATTATTTACTAATCCATGAATTGGAATATCAAAACCTATCCAATTTTTAAATATGTCTTGGCGGATATTATCAGTATTATTAAGATTATAATTCAACCACTTAAAACTATCAGGATACATTGACATCAAATCTTCTAACTCAATAGTTTTACTACGACTAATGCCAAAAACATTATACGATTTTTCTAATAATATTTTACATAAATATAATCCTAATCCTTTTGAGACTCCAGTAATTACAATATTCATAATTAGTTTCTTTTAGTTTTTCCAGTACGTGAAACAGCAATTTTTTCTACAAATCGAATGAATCTGGGAATTTTAAACTCTTGTATTCTTTTTTGTAGAAAAGTCCTTATCCACATTTCATCAATTACGTCATTATCACAAACAACGTCACAACAAACTATATTCCCTAGTATTGAATTCGGTCTTGAGTACACTCGAACATTTTTAATGTTTGGAATTTCCAAAATTGCTTCCTCAACCTCAAAAGGATTTACTTTGTATCCTCCGGTATTTATCATGTCAGATTTTCTTGAAACAAATCGGAATTTTAATGGGACATTTGTCACAACTTCTATTATATCTCCGGTGCGATACCATTCGTCAAACGAAAAGTCAGAATTTCCCATAAGAACATTATTTATTAGCAGCTCATTATTTTCAATGCGAATCAAATGTTCATATTCAGGTTTTATTCTAAAAATATCATTTTCCGAAGCAAGCAAGGTTCCTGTTTCAGTGGTTGCATATACATTTGTTATTTTTGCATTCGGGAAAAGTAAAGATAATTGTGAGGTTGTCTTACTATTATATTTCTCACCCCCAGATGTAACCCTTAAAACTGAGGGAAAAGAGTCGTCACAGGGTAAAAGCATACTATAAAATGTTGGTGTCGCTGAAATATGTGTAATCTTATTTTCTTTAATTGATCTTTTTATATCATTCGCTGGCAGATCAAATAATCTAATTATGGTGTTACCATTTAGAAGTGCTTGAAAAAAAACTTGCACTCCTGCCATATGACTCGGATTAAATGCAAAACCCCAAACACTTTTTGCATTACGCTCTGATATTTTAACAAATCTAGTTATTGAGTTAAAACTATGCTTAACTTTTTTAGGGATTCCTGTTGATCCAGAAGAATATAAACTAATATCCCAATTAACAGATGTGTTTTGCAACGATAATATTAATTCAGCTTTGTTTTTTATAACTGGAATTATATCTCTTTTTATTCTTTTATTAAATTTTGAAAAACTCTTTTCCCCAGTTAATTTAAATAATTCAGATTCACTAAAGTCCGCATCAAGAAGAATTATTGGCTCTTGAATAAGCATAGAAAGTACAATACACTTAAATATTTGATAAAAGCTATCTGAACTACAATACGGGTTAAATGTTTGAGAATTACTTATATCATCAATAAAAGTATTCCATGATACAGAAACACCCTGATTTGGGTCATGGTAGAACAAATTCATTACTAGTTCAAATTTTTTTTAATACTTCTCCAACTGTTCTAACGATACCATCTTCAAAAATATCGACGTCGTACTCTGCTTCTATTCTGACAGTCAACTCAGCTAAATCCAAGGAATCCATGCCTAGATCATTTCTTAAATCCATCTCAGATTTCAACGAAGATATTTTAGGCTTTGACCTATTGCTTAGAACTGTATTTATTATTTCAAAAACTCTTGCTTCCATAATACTTTATTTAATCAAAAAAGATTAAAATGATTTTTAATTCAACTTCAAATCCTTATTATAATCAATTTTTTTCACTATAAAAAACAGTAAATCTATGACTACACAAATTTAAAAATAATAATTTACTTTAAGGCAACATCTCAAAATTATTTGAGGACTCCAATAAAACACCTTATAGTAAAATCTCATAGAACACACTAAACTAAGTAAGACTAGCCTCTATTTTTGCTTAGTAAATATGAATTTTTGCTTTTGTAAAAATATAAAAATGTATATTTGTAGCTTGAAAATCATACAAATGTTAAAAACTATTATTAATTTTTCAAACTGGTTTGGGCTTCTTAATAAAACAATTGTTAGTTTTATTAGAATATTGATATTGTCTAAAAGCACCAAGAGCTATAAAAAGCAAAGAGTTGGCAGCAACAGGATAGTACTTCTTGGGAATGGACCCAGTTTTAAAAACTCTATTGATGAAAATCTGAAATTTTTCCAAAATAGCGAACTAATTTGCCTAAACCATTTTGCAATAACTGAATATTATATGGTTCTGAAGCCAAAATATTATTTTGTAATAGCTCATGATCTCTTTCTTGATGACACTTTAGATGATTATAAAAATGCTAGTATCAAACTATTTAATGCAATTGCAGAAAAAACAAAATGGCCATTGAAATTTTTTATTACTTATGAGGCAAAATCGGAAATGCGTTGGCAGCAAATACTCTCCCAAAATAAATACATTGAAATAGTTTTTATGAACATTACTCCTGTTGAAGGGTTTAGATGTCTAAGGTATCATTGGTATAAAAAAGGACTAGGAATGGCTCGTCCTCATAATGTTATGATACCATCCCTGTTTTTTTCAATCAATAATGGGGCAAAAGAAGTTATTATTATTGGGGCTGAACACTCTTGGTTACAAGAATTGCATGTAGATGAAAACAACACAACCTTATTTTTTAATAAACATTTTTATGACACTCAATATAATGCAAAAAAATGCAACTACAAAGGCACTTCTTTCATGAAACTACACGAAGTAATCAGAAGTTTTAGTTATGCATTCGAAAGCTATCACGAACTAAATGAGTATGCAAACTCTAAAAATGTAAAAATCTACAATTGTACCCCCACATCATTTATTGATGCTTTTGAAAGGAAAAAAATTACAGATTTTATTTCATGAATTGGCATCACTTCAAATTCCTATCAATCTGATTTCTCATTAATTCCTGCAAATGCATATCACTACGATATACTTCAACTATACTGTCAAAAGTAAAATCTAATCCTGTAGTTGTGATTACTTTGAGCGCATTATCAAAATCCTCTTGTTGATCAACTGTAAGTCGTAAATGCTCGAGGCCATTCATTTCGTTACTCAAATCAATCCAATGCAGATTAAAGATTTCAGGATTCTGATATAAGTAGTTTGTTACGTGTTCATTGTATTGCTTTTGGGATTGAGATAATGCTATTTCCAATGCTTCTATTTTTGCCAACTCTCCCCAAAGTCCAAAATGTGTTAATATTGATGGCTTGTCTTTGATTTTAAAACTAATATAATCAGCATCAGGATTATTTTTTGCCTCGGATGCTAGTTTATTAATGTATTCGGGCAATATAAATGGATTGTCGGAGCAAACTCTTATGACATGTGTTAACGAATGTTTCTTTGCAGCCTCAACAAATCTGAGCAAAACATTATCTTCACTGCCACGAAAACAAGTGTAGCCATTTTTTACACACAAATTTTCTATATCATCATCATGTTTTTCATCAGTTGTAGCTATAATAACCGGCAAATTTGTTTTTGACAGTAGATTATTGGTAAGAATTTCTAAAATATTTTTATTTTGGTAAAAATTCAGCAATACTTTACCACGCAACCGACTCGATTGCATTCTAGCCTGAACAATTATTCCGGGATTTATCATAATCCATATTTTTTCAATATATCCTCCATTGCGTTGCATTTATCAAAAATAGTTTCGACAAATTCGCGAAAAGCACCTTCGCCACCATTTTTCTTGCACACAAAGTCAACTTTCCATCGGATATATTTTGGTGCATTTGCGGGTGCAGCACTGATCCCGACAGCTCCGAGCAAACTCACATCATTTAGATCGTCACCGATGTAGGCAACATCTTTGAGACTAATTTTTAGCTCTTTACAAATACTTTGCGCAACAGCAAGTTTGTCTGAAACACCAAGATGTACGATATCAATTTTTAACTTCTCGGCTCGTCGTTTTACTATATTTGTATCCTCTCCTGTAATTATTCCGACCGGGATATTTTTTAGCCTGCAAAACAAAACTCCTGCACTATCTGATGTATTAAACTTCTTAAATTCATTTCCGGTTTCATCGTAATACATACCCCCATCAGTCCAAACTCCGTCAATATCAGTTAAAATCAATTTTGGCAAATTCATATCTCATTTATTTTAGATGTTTTGATAAAATAATTTCATTTGCAGAAATATCTTCTGCTGCAACTCTTCCTATTACTTTGTGTCTATCTGTCCATTTAAATCCTATTCCGGGCGACAACATCTGGATATCATTTTCTCTAACCACAGAGCCTTTGACAATTTTTTTATTACTGGCAATAGATCTTTCCAATTTTTGTTTTGCCTGGATAACTCCTTCAGATATAAAAATATCTTCTACCCCCATCGAGTTGTCAATTAATCTAATATCTCTAACCATTCTATAAACTCCATCGGGACCAAGTGAACCAGCCTGATCAGTACCCTTTAGTCGTCTGTCGATTGTTATATGTTTTTCGATAATTCTTGCTCCCATTGCAACTGCTGCAACAGGTGTAGATATACCTATAGTATGATCAGAATAACCAATTGTGTAATTACCATAATTCTTTAATAAATACTTTATCGTATTCAGATTAACATTTTGTGGCTCCGTGGGATATTGCGAAACGCAGTGTAAAATTGATATGTTTGAGTGCCTTTTTGTAATTGTTTGAAGGGCATCATCAATCTCTTTTTTGCCTCCCATACCCGTTGATAATATTATCGGCAACTTCGTTTCTGATAAGGCTTCTAATAGTGGTATATTTGTCAAATCACGACTTGCAACCTTTAGTTTGTCGGGAGTAAAAAGTTTTAAAACACTCAAAGTTCCAATAGCACATAATGTCTCAACAAACTCAAGATTTTTAGATTTTGCATATTTATAAATTTCGAAATGCTGCTCGTCGGATAATTCCAGAAATCTGCGATGCTCCCCGTAAGTCTTACCAAAAGCATGAGGTGAGTCGTAAACACGATTCATTTCACTTTGAGAAAGTTCCTGATTCAAATCTCGTTTAGTTAATTTTACGGCATCAATTCCCGGATATGAAGCATTAAAATATCCGTCAACAACCTCACGAGATGCAAGATCAATAATCAACTTGGCAATATCTACCGATCCATTATGATTTTGACCTATTTCACCAATTATATATGTATGTTGCATAAAATTCTTTTTAACACACAAAGATAATAATTTATTTTTGAATCAAATACACCGCGTGCGGAGTTAGAGAGTGCGGAGTGGGGAGTTTTGGCACTTTACATACTCCTCATTTTAGTAAGCTCCTCTCCTACCTGAGAGCTCATTGAGGAATTCTCTTCTGCTCTTCGAACCAAATATGGCATTACTTCTTTAATTGGGCCATAAGGGACATATTTTGCAACATTATACTGCTCGGATGCCAGTTTAAACGTAATATTGTCGCGCATACCGTACAGCTGCGAAAACCACAATCGCTCATCGTCATTAGAGAGTTGACGTGTTTTCATTAACGAAATCATTTTTTTGACAGATTCTTCGTTGTGCGTTCCATTAAAAATTTCGATATGCTCTACATTTTCGATAGAAAGTGCTATTGCATTATCAAATGCCTCATCAGTATCTTGTTTGGTTGGGTAAATAGGATCGGGATAATTACCCTGCTTTGCTCTCTCACGCTCTTTCTCCATATACGCTCCTCGAACAAACTTAACACCTATTTTTATCTGTTCTCTTTTTGCAAAATCAATTAAAAATCGAAGATAATCAAGTCGGTCGTGTCGATACATCTGCAGTGTGGTAAAAACAATTGATTTATCTTTGTTGTACTTATGCATAAAATCGAGCAAAACCTCATCAATACGGGTCTGATACTTATAATCTTCTGCATCAACCAAAACCCTGACTCCTTTAATTTTTGCATACGAAAAGACTTCATCCAAACGTTTCTTGTACTTATCAACTGAAGGATGATTTGCTGGTGTTTCCTGCTCTAAAAATTCAGCACTAATCAAACCGGTAGGCTTAAACACAGCAAATGGAATGTTTTTGTTATCAGCAGCTAAATCAATAACTCGCTTTACTTCCCTTATAAGATTTTTAAAAGACTTTTCATCTGCTGCTCCTTCGATGGAATAATCAGGAATTGTTTTTACATTGTATTTACCCAAGCGCTCCGAAAGAGAAAGCACTTCATGTAGGTTCTCTCCGCCACAAAAATGTTTAAACATAAAATTGGTAAAAGGCTTAATTGGAATGCGCAGAAATAATGCTATTTTTAAAAATATTTTCCCAATTCGAACCAAAAATGGCTTTGTAACTATACGAAAAACCCAAATAGCACGGCGCTTTTCTGATTCTGTCCTGTATGCATCCCCAATCTCAATATTTGTAAAATCCATAGATTCAATTTTACACCAAAACAAAATTCATTGCAGTTTTGTTCTTGCATCTCCACAAAAAAACTTAGCACAAGGAACGACTTGCGCTGAACTCCGATATGTGCCGAAGGCGAAGCATAAAGCAAAAAGCTGAAATCATCTAATCCCTGCTAAAAATATCCCGGGTGTAAACCTTATCCTTACAATCAAATAGCTCTTCCGTAATCCTATTAGCAACAATTACATCCGACTTCAAAACAAAATCTTTAAGATTATTCACAACATCAAATCCTTCGAATTGAGATTCTGCTAGTACCGGCTCATGAATAATAATCGTAACTCCATTATCCGATAAGCGCTTAATCACACCATGAATAGCAGAAGCTCTAAAATTATCGCTCCCGGTTTTCATGGTCAATCTATAAATCCCAACCGTTTTAGGCTGGCGTTTCAAAATCATATTAGCAATGTGGTCTTTACGGGTATCGTTTGATTCTACAATTGCCTTGATGATATTATTAGGAACACCCGCATAATTTGCTAAAAGCTGTTTTGTGTCTTTTGGCAAGCAATATCCACCGTATCCAAAAGAAGGATTATTATAATGTGAACCTACTCTTGGATCAAGACCCATACCCTCAATTATTTCTTTGGTATTTAAACCATTAATTTCGCAGTAAGTGTCAATCTCATTAAAATACGAAACTCTCAGACCAAGATAAGCATTTGAAAATAGTTTGATAGCTTCAGCTTCGTTTGAATTTGTGAATATAACCTCGATATCTTTCTTAATTGCACCCTCAACCAATAAGTTTGCAAACGTTTCGGCTCTTTTACTCTTTTCTCCAACAACAATTCTTGATGGATAAAGATTGTCGTATAAAGCTAGACCTTCACGTAAAAATTCAGGCGAAAAGAAAATATTATCTATCCCAAATTTCTTATTAACAGATTCTGTATAATAAACAGGAATCGTTGATTTTATAACCATGGTTGTGTTTGGATTAACACTAAGAACATCAGAAATCACCGATTCAACTGCCTTTGTGTTAAATTCGTTTTTTATTTCATCGTAATCTGTTGGCGCAGCAATAACAACAAAATCAGCATCTTTATAAGCTTCTTCTTTGTCTAAAGTAGCTCTTAAGTTTAAGCTTTTATTGTTCAAAAAATCTGTAATTTCGGTATCAACAATTGGCGAAATTCTGGCATTTATTAAATCTACTTTCTCTTTAATAATATCTAATGCTACCACCTCGTGGTGTTGACTTAATAGTGTAGCTATCGATAATCCTACATAACCTGTTCCTGCAACTGCTATTTTCATTCTCTTAAATTTTAGCTTGCAAATATAACATTTTGAAATTTATTTTTGTGCTTTATCCTACATTTGTTTTTTTACAACTCATTGCGAGCGAAGCAACCTGTTTTACTAACCACTAACTCAATAACCCGCTCAACTGCTAAGGTGGCTGAGCGGAGTCGAAGCCACCGCTCCACCTATCTCCCTAAAGAACCCAACGAAATTACATTTATTCCATCTTGACGACGATAACTCATGCCTGTTCCTGTAATAATGTTTAATGACCTAGGCAAATCCATTTTTGTAGTATCAATTCTTGATGCAAATTTCTTTAAGTTTTCTGCAGCTTCGTCAATATAACCTACACCCAATTTTATTTCAAACGCTGCATAATCACCATTACGTTGCTGAACAATTGCGTCAACTTCCAAACCGTACGAATCGCTGTAATGAAAAACTTTTGCATCATTTGCTTTTGCATAAACATTTAATTCATGTGTTGCTAAGGACTCAAATAAAAACCCAGTAAACTTTAAATCTTTTAGCAAGGAATCTCTATTTAATCCTAATGCAGCTACGGCGAGAGATGCGTCACAAAAATGTCTTTTAGGTGATTTTCGCAACGAAGCCGATGACCTGATATGTGGGTTAAAAGCTGGTTGCTCGTACAAAATCATTAAGCGAGATAATGCGTCCAAATAGTCCGAAATTGTATTGCGCGACAAATCATTTTTATCCGAAATCTTTACATCCCGCTCTAATGTCTTATTATCAACCAATGTCGCAACATTTCTGGCAATAGACCGTAATAAACTTTGCACTTTTATCGGATCACGTTTTACACCGCCAACTCGACTAATATCAGCCTCACAAAGTAAATCAATATATCCTTGGTTCATTTTAAGTGCGTTAGTTGAGCTTGCGTTAAGAAGCCCTGGCCATCCACCAATAAGTAGTGTGTCAATTATAAAGTCAAGACTAACTCCTGGAAAATAAAAGTCATTTTCTGTGCCTTGAAGCAAATCAAAAAGCCTTACTCCTCCATTAGAATACCCCAATTCCTGCCAACTTAGTGTGTCCATTTGAACAACAATAAATCGTCCTGCTCCACTATGTAATATAACTTCTTCTGTTGGATTTGAGGACCCGGTTAAGATAAATTGTCCATTTAATTTGCGATCATCAACCTCGTGCCGAATATAGTTCCAAATTTCAGGTTGCACTTGCCATTCATCTATTAATCTGGGAGTCGCTCCAACCAATAAAAGTCGAGGATTTGTTGCCATTATAGTTGGAACCTGCGGGTCTCTGTCAATTTCTAAAATGCTGTTCGCATATTGTTTTGCTGTTTGAGTTTTTCCGCAAGACTTCGGCCCTTTTATAAGCAAAGCACCAGAAGCTGACATTTTTTCAACTAAATCGTCTTCTATTATTCTTTTTAGGTAGCTCATAAACTGTAAGAATTTTCAGTGTAAAAATACTAAATATTTCCCATTGTGCAAAATTTAATGTTTTTATTGTGCAGATTATAGGGTTTTTATTGTGCAGATTATAGGATATTCATTGTGCATAATTAAGACAAATTATTGTGCGCATTTTAGATTATTTCTTTCGCTACTATTACTTTATAAAACAGAAATTGCTTTTTGCTTTTTAATTTGCAATTACTTGTTCTCTTTCCTTATTCGAAAAAAAACAATGCAATTTCATATTCTCGAGATCCTCGATTACCGCTGCGCGCTTGGATTTGCAATCCGAGTGCCTATAATATCAAGGCACGGATTACAAATCCGCGCCAGCGGGAGGCAACTTTTTTTACAATTTATTTATGTAGGCTAAAGTAAAAATTCAGGACAATCCGCGCCAGCGGGGAGGAATCTTATTTCATCTCGTAAAACCTTTAATCCAAATGGAGAAAAAGGGATCTTCAATCGTATATTTTCCATCAACTTTTATTAAGTAAGACCGTTGAATTAACCTCTTCAGTGAACTTAAAACTGTACTTGTTGAACGAAGTCCCGAATACACTCCAAATTCTGACGTCATTGGACTCATTTCTAATAATGCTAATCCTTTAAGTAATTTTCTGTCTGTATTATTCAAATTTTGCCACAATCGCTCATAGTCATTATCGTGTTTCTGAACAACTTGTTCTATGGTCTCAATTACTTTATTTTTATTGTTTTCAGTTAATACTATATTGTTCCACACATTAAAAGCTAATTGCTGTGTGTAAAAAGGATGACTTTTAGTAAATCCAAGAATCTCAATTATTTGTTCGGGTAAGATACCTACTTTGGAATGTTTAAATCTGTTACTTATAAAATTTTTAAAATCATCTTCCGATATAGGCGACAAATTCATTAGGTACCCAAAATGATAAAATGGTGATTTTACATCTTCAAAAATGTACTTCATCATTGATTCTTCACTCCCTAAGAAAATATAGTTTACGTTTTGATGCCCCTGCATTATTGTTCGCAAAATCCTGTCTAAGCTTTTATCTATCCTAAAAATATCCTGAAATTCATCAAACACACAAATCACCTTCTTCTTGGCAGAGAGCTTTTCTAACAAATTAAAAACATCCTCGAGTATTATTTGCTTTTTGCCTGATTGAGTGAAAGATACAGATATGTCCTGACTGACAGGATTTATATTTACACTTGGTACAATTCGAAAACCTTTAATGTAATCTGTGAGTTTCTGTATTGAAAAATTTTTATAAATCTCTGATAGCAGTTTTGAGGCAAACTCCTCTGGGCTATTATATGCCTGCAAATTTAAAAAAACTTGCTTATGATTGGTTTCTGTCAATACTTTCTTTATCAAACTAGTTTTACCAAAGCGACGTGGCGAAATTAAAATCAAATGATTTTTACTGGAAATAACATTGGTAATTTCCCCAATTTCTTTTACCCTGTTTGTAAAATACTCTCCTTGTACAATAGAACCAAATTTAAACGGATTTTCCATATTAATATTGCTTTGCGAAATTTTTCGTTGCGACTATTTTCGCAAAGATACGAAAATTTGGTCTAAAACTTCAAATATTGCGAAATTTTTCGTTGCGAATATTTTCGCAATAAACAAGGTTTGTTAACATCCGACAGCACAGGCAAGCTTGTTGCACCCCGTTCGCAATGACCGTGCACCGCAGCTAACTGCCTGCAGGTCATTGCGAACCGCTTTTTAGCAGCGCAGCAACCTGTTCACCAACCACATACTTACCACATCAACCTATCTACTCTCTATCTCATCCCACAAATCTTTCCACTCCGGGTTAATGCTATTGATAAGATCAATCTTCTTTTTCCTGGATCCAGCCTTGATCTGCTTTTCTCGCTTAATTGCATCTCCAATACCTTCAATAACTTCATAGTAAACAAGGTACTCGCAGTTGTACTTGTCGGTAAATGAGTCTTTATAGAAATGCTCTTTATGTTTCTTTATCCTAGACTTAATAGTCGAAGTAACACCAACATAAAGCACATTCTTTTTTTTGTTTGTCATTATATACCTTATATCCGTAAGCAGTTTGCGTTACGAAGGGCTGAAATGCGTGTCAGATGGGGTAAGCGCAGATATGAGCACCGTAAACGTAGCCTTTGCTACTGTTAGGAGCGGAGTGTCGAGCATTTCCACAGGTGGCATGAAGTTCAGACATGTAGTAGTAAACTGCTTGCGGATTTAAGGTAATTACATAACCTAGCATCATAAAACAATGGTTTTTGTTTGTAAAGTTAGCGATTTTTTTTGATATTCTGCTAAACTCAACAGATTGCTTCACTTCGCTCGCAATGACCGCCAACACAAAGTTAAGCGTGTGAGGTCATTGCCAACGCAAAGTTTAGCGTGTGCTGTCCTTACGAGCACAGAGCTAACCGCGTGCGGTCATTGCGAGCGAAGTGAAGCAATCTGTTTAACAACCACTATCTTAAACAGCGAGCACGCGAAGCGTTTAATCCCATTAAAAAAGAATGCAAAGCAATTTCTAATTCTCGAGATCCTCGAACCAGAGGTTCGGGATTTAACGAGAATCTCCTTAGACCCTCGTTTACGGGGCTCGAAGAATAACAAAAATCATAGATTTTTTATTCTTCGGGACCGATCAACCGATCAACCGATTTTACCCTGAGCGAAGTCGAAGGGAAACTGATAAACTGATAAACCGATCAATCCCGTTAAAACAGAAATTGCATTTAGTTTTACAAAAATTCAATTTATAGTTTTAACAGAATCGTTAAAAAAAGAGTGCAA
>JAFGVU010000047.1 GCA_016937855.1 Bacteroidales bacterium
TCCCTAACGGGACTTTTTGATTAGTAGCTTACTTTTTATTTTACCAATATCTCGCGCCTAAAGGCGCTGTCCCGTTAGGGACAAGATGTTGGTAATAAACACGTTAGCATGTCTAATCAAGTCCCGTTAGGGACGATATATTTTTTGTCGGACAACAATGTTTTTATTTACAAAAAAGTAACAAACTTTTAAAGTAAAACCTTCATCTCTATCAAAAGATTTTCATAACTTTACAACCAAAATTTAAGATTATGGACGATATCAGAAAAAGAGCTGAATACTGGCTTAGCGAAATATTCGACAGCAAAACCCGCAACGAAGTAAAAAACATGATTGATAATGACGAGAATCTGCTCACGGAGTCGTTTTACAAAGATTTAGAGTTTGGCACTGGTGGATTGCGCGGAATTATGGGTGCCGGTACCAACAGAATGAACAGATACACTGTTGGAATGGCAACTCAGGGACTAAGTAATTATCTTTTGTCTCAATTTCCCGGACAGCAGATTAAATGTGCAATTGCATACGACTGTCGTAATAACAGCGAATATTTTGCAAAAATTACAGCTTCGGTTTTTTCGGCAAACGGAATAAAAGTTTACTTATTCGACAAACTTCGTCCAACTCCTGAGTTATCTTTTGCAATTCGTCATTTGGGTTGTCAGTCGGGTGTGGTGATTACCGCCTCGCATAATCCGAAAGAGTACAACGGCTACAAGGTTTACTGGCAGGATGGCGGACAAATAATTACTCCGCACGACAAGGGAATAATTGCCGAGGTTCGTAAAATTACTGATGTTGCAACAGTAAAATTTGATGAGAATCTAAAAAACATAGAGTATATTGGAGAAAAAGTTGACAATGCGTACATCGAAAAACTTACAGAAGTTAGCCTTAACCCTACCGAAATTAAAAAGGCAGGTTTGAAGATTGTCTTTACTCCTATTCACGGCTCTACTGTTGACATTTTACCAAAAGCATTGCGCCGAATTGGCTTTGATGATATAAATATAGTTGAGGAACAAGCCATTCCAGATGGTAATTTTCCGACTGTTCCGTCGCCAAATCCCGAAGAAGCAGCGGCACTGGCAATGGCAATAGAAAAAGCTAAAGCAATAAAAGCTGATATTGTTATGGGAACAGATCCCGACGGCGATCGTCTGGGAATTGTTGTGCGAAAGTCGGATGGTGAATTTATGTTACTAAACGGAAACCAAACTGCATCGATTTTGATTTATTATTTACTCGAAGAGTGGAAAAACAAAGGTTTACTAAAAGGTAAGGAATACATTGTTAAAACAATTGTTACAACTGAGTTGCTAACCGAAATGGCAAATCAGTACAATGTCAAATATTACGATGTGCTAACCGGATTCAAATATATAGCCGACATTATCGAAAAGAACTACGGCAAAACCAGATTTATAGGCGGTGGTGAAGAAAGTTACGGTTTTCTGGCCGGCGAATTTGTTCGCGATAAAGATGCTGTAATGTCGTGTATGCTGGTTGCAGAAGTTGCAGCTTGGGCTAAAAATCAGGGACGCACACTGGACGAATTGCTAATTGACATTTATGTTAAATTCGGTTATTATCTCGAAGGACTTAAATCGCTTACAAAAACTGGCAAGAGTGGTCTGGAAGAAATTCAGGCAATGATGGACAAATTCCGCGACCAAACTCCAGACTCAATCAACGGAGCAACAGTAGCACTTGTTCATGATTTCGAAAAGTCCAAAACCATTGATAAAATCAGCGATTTACGCTACGATATAACTCTGCCAAAATCCAATGTTTTACAGTTCGACCTTGTTGACGGGACAAAAATTACTGTTCGTCCATCGGGTACCGAACCGAAAATTAAATTCTATGTTTCGGTTCACGACAAGCTAAACAGTCGCTACGAATACGAAGCTAAAACAAAGGAATTGCAAGCCAAGATTGATAAGATAATTGGGGAATTGGTTGGGTAAATGGTATAGCAGCTCGCTTAACCCGCATTATTCACCAGGGATTCTCATAACGTAACCTCTCCAATATTTTTTCTGTCGGAACAAGACTCAATTACTCATATTTTCTTTTTATTTTTACAAATATGGTCATTTTAGAACGATTACAATCTATCTATTGTAACATTTTTTCACAATTAGGCATTTTTTTCTAAATTTAATCTTCTTATTTTGTTTAAATTAGTGAGCAATTTGTAAAGCAATAAAATTATGGTCTTGGTTAATGGAAAGTAATTATAGTAAGGCGTTATGTCCTTTCGTCGATCTGTTCAAGTATTTTCTTATTGAATGATTTTAAATCATCAATTGACAATATTTGCCCGTGTCCGCCAATTACTATCTCAATATTATCCATTCGTTTTTCGATCCAGGCAATAGACTCTATCCACAAGTTTTTCTCTAAAAGTAAATCATCATTTATACTGGGCTTACCATAGTTAAACATTAAATCCCCGGTAAACAGCATTTTCAATTCCGGAACATATATTAAAACATCGCTTTCCGAATGGCACTTACCAAAGTACTTTAATTCAAAGGTAATATCAGACATGTCAATGTTAAGACTGTCAGAAAATACAATATCTGGTTTCTTTATCGGAATTAAATTATCAATATCATAATAAGCATATTGATATCTGACTTTTTGTGTAAAAGCATCGTACCAATCATCCGAATTCTGTTCACATTTCTCTAATTTCAACCGATACTCTTCGACTATTTTACCGGTTGATTCTTTTATCTTTTGAGGGTCTTCCCATTGTTTTTCAATTTCTTTTAAACCATTCTCGTGCCCCACAATTTTAGATGGAGTAAACACGCTATTACCCCTATTGTGGTCGTGATGGGCATGGGTATTAATTACATAAACAAAATTATCATTATGAAATTCCCCAATAATTAGCTCTCTGTATTTTGATGTCAGGCCTGTTGAAATACCGGCATCTATTACAACTATACCATTCTCTGTATTTATTGCAACAATTGCATCAGAACCAAATTGAACCATAATAGATTTGTCATTAATATCATTTACCAGTATTAGAGAATCAACTAAACTAGTGGTTTTATTTGATTGATGCTTGTTAACATCTTGAGCACATTGGCTAAAGGATATTATTATGGATAGAATCAATATAGAAAATATTTTAGCTGTCATTTATCTATGATTTTTATACTTCTTATCATGTAGAAAAATCGCGTTTAATAAAACAAATTTCATATTCATCAAATTTACAAAGATATTTGATTGAAAAAGATAGAAGTTATATTTTTCTTGCAAATAATAATTCTGTCAAAACCCGGATAGTTCCACTTGTCCAGTTAGGGACATTATCTAGGCAAGTCAATAACAGTTCCACTTGTCCCGTTAACCTTGCACAGCGATGTTATTAAAAAAATTAGATGCCCCTGCACTGGACTTGGCAATTATCAATATTATTTAGTAATTTTGCACAACGAAAAATGAAAAACAAATTACTATGAAGTCATACAGAAAAATTTTATGGTTCGAAGTACCCAAAAGAAGACAATTTATTAATATAACTCCGTCTGTTGTTCAGTGCATTGAAGAAAGTGGAATACAAGAAGGGCTATGCCTTGTAAATGCTATGCATATTACTGCAAGTGTTTTTATTAACGACGACGAACCCGGCTTACATCAGGATTTTGAAGAATGGCTCGAAGGTCTGGCTCCAGAAAAACCACACGACAGATACAGACACAACACCTACGAAGATAATGGCGACGCTCACTTAAAAAGAACTATTATGGGGCGCGAAGTGGTTGTAGCAATTACAGAAGGCAAACTCGATTTTGGCCCATGGGAACAAATTTTCTATGGAGAATTTGACGGAAAGAGAAAGAAAAAGGTTATGGTTAAGATTATTGGGCAATAACAAAACATTTGTCTATAATAAAATACAATAAAGCATTTTAATAAAATATTCATTGGTTAAAATGTTTAAAATGATTATTTTTGCACAAATTTCGTATTGTTATGGAAACTAATAAAGACATTACCCGTGAAAATATTATAAATGCAGCAAGTATTGCGTTTAGTAAGTTTGGATACAAGAAAACAACTCTCGATGACATTGCCGGATTTACCAATGTAAGTAAAACAGGTTTGTATTATTACTTTAAAAACAAAGAGGAAGTTTTTAACGAGGTAATAAAAAAAGAAGCAGCTCACCTACAAGAGAAGTTAATTGATGCAGTTGGTCAGGAAAGCAAACCAATCGATAAAATTTTCGCCTATATCAGAGAAAGAATGGAATTTCTTGCTCAAGTAAGTAATTACTATTCGGCTTTGCGTTACGATCTTATGGAACATCTTAACACGATTAACAAGAATCGGGCAGAGTTTGATAAAATTGAGCTAAAGGTATTATCAGATATTTTAATTGAAGGAAACAAAAACGGTGATTTCTCCATAGACAACATTGAAGTGACAGCAAAGACCATTTTGCTTGTTTTAATAAGCCTCGAGATTCCATTATTTGGCACCGAAAGTTTTGATGATTATCACGCAACACTCGACCGCCTGATAAACTTATGTTTGTATGGCATAATTCCACGATAGATGAATTTAAAAAAATATACTACCGGGTTAATCATTCTACTTTCTTTCGCAAATATACAAGCTCAGGATGCCGATCAACTATTTTTGGATGGTTGTCAACAGGTTACAGAAGGAAAATATAAAAAAGCTGTTAAAAGTTTTAGTTTAGTTATTGAAGCAGATTCAACATTTGACTTTGCCTATGTAAATCGTGCTAGTTGCTACGCATTGATGGGTAATTACAAAAAAGCTATTCCAGATTTAAACATTGTAATTAAAAATGACCCTAACAGTGAATTTGCTTACGAGACAAGAGCATATTCGTTTTATGCAACAAAACAATACGACAGAGCCTTAAAAGACTTTGCAACAATTATAAAAATAAATCCTGATAGTAATTTTGCTTATTTTCACCGCGGATTGACCTATCAAGCCTTAAAAAATCACAAATTGGCAATAGCCGATTTTACAACCTCAATCTCGATTAATCCTGATGATTATGAAACATACTATTTCCGCGCAAAATCATATATTGCAACAGATAATTATCAAGCTGCTTGTGAGGATTTGAATAAAGCAGAAAAATTAGGTTATCCTAAATCATTAAAAAAATTAAAAAAGCATTGCAATTACCGATAAATTATAAAATCGTTAATCAAATTATCCTTTCTTATTGTTGCTTTTTGAAAACCTTCGCTTAATACGTACACATTATCAAAAACGTACTCTCGAAGTTCGTTTACAGAGATTTCACCATCCTTGTTCAGATCAGCTTTCTTTTCGCGCAAGCCTTCTAATAGAACGTATGTAAACACACCATGCTTTAAGTCTGATACTTCCAATGCAAATCCGGAACCTGTAGCTGCCGAAATAATAACAGCTCCTGTCCCCTTTCTCACATCAGCAAAGTAATGCTGCATCAAATCAAAAGAATTAACCAACTCCGTTGATGATTCTGATAATGGCACATTGTGAATTACAACACCTTTTGCTGCTAATGCATTTTGCGCTGCTTCTGTAATTGGGATAATAGGCGAAGCACTTTTAATAATATCTTTATCAAGTTCGCCTGAATGACATGCATCAATTAAAATCAGCTTATTTCTTGCAGGAATACCATCTATCAACTCCTCTATCAATTCATATTCAAGGCCGTTCTCTGATGGATTTTTAAAATTGACATCATGAGTTGCAAAGTAAAAACTACCTTGCTCATCCAATAAACCATGACCAGAAAAATGTATTATAACAATATCATCAACAGAGGTGTTTTTAAGTTTTTCTTTTAATGAAACAAAATTAGCTCGAGTACAATTCTTCCCAAATAAGGAATCTACCACCAGATTGTATTCAGGCTGCAATTTGCCAAATGTTTCTATGATAGAACGTCCATCATTTATTGTATATCTAAGGTTGTATTCAGAATTATCGTACTCGGCAACTGCCATCGATATGAGGTAAATATTTTTCTTACTTTTTAATTCTGAGGAGTAAAATATTTCTAAACTTCTTCGCAAACTTTCAACTCCGGTCGAGCTAAAAACAGATATCTCTATGTGGTTCATCCCTTCGCACAAAACAATATTTTCTTTAATGCCGGCAAAGTGTAGGTTTTGTTTCTTTAAAGATTTCCCTTTACTTCCAAAAACAGAAACCCCATTTACATAAACATTGTAACTATCAAGATAATTAACTGAATCCATAAGATTGAACTCTAAGTCAGTTTCCTTGACATCGGTGTACAAATTAATTTTATCCAAATTTAATATCTCAACTTCCGGAGCAGTATAATTATTATCAAAAAATCCTTGCTCAAAACCCGATTTCTGTAGTCGTTTTTCATACGCTTTTTGATAAATTGGCACTAAATCCTGATCTGCATAAGGAAGACTTTCAATCACTTTATCGGGGCGATTATATTGCAAATCAAATTGTTCAAAGCTATACGTCTGCAATCCTTTGGCAAAACTGACTTTTTTCGCAGCATCGCTAGTGCCCATATAATACAAATCAGGGGTTAAAATCAGATAATCATCCTGATCAACAGGAATAATAGTACATGTTTCTTCGAGATTTCTTGAATCAAGAATCTTGATCTGATTATCCCAACCGCCGGAAACAACATAGTAACCATCGGAACTATATTTTGCACTTGTAACATTTCCGGTATGTCCCTTAAAATTAGCGACTTCGACTTCGTTTTGCCAATCAGTAACAACTAATCTTTTATCCCATGAGGCTGATAAAAGATAATCGTTAATCGGATTAAAATCCAGATCAGAAACAATCCAATTATGGGGTTTTATGTATTTTATCAGCGTGTAAGTCTCTGCATTAACTAAAGCAATTTCACCATTCCAAAGTCCAACAGCAATTACTTTATCATCAGGAGATATTGCAACCGACTCAGCTTTTGATGATAAATTAATTTTAAATCGGAAGAATGGATTAGACACATTAACAATAGTCAATACAGAATCTCGACCAACGCTAAAAAACAAATCGCCCGAATTACTAAAACAAATATCCATTACATCGGCAGTGTGATTTGTTGTAAAAATCTTTTTAACACCTGCAGTCTGATAAACAAATGACATGCTATCGGAAGCATATGCAAAGTTTGTTAAGTCGTCTGTAAATGCAAGGGATTTTATCCCAGATTCTGATTTCAAAATCTCATAAATACTTTTACTTACCAAATTAAAAATTTTTAAATCTGCACCAAAACCGGAAACAATAATTTCTTGCTTGTTTGGATTTATAAAAAGATCTGACAAAATATGTGAATCAATAAAAACGGAGTTTGCCATCTGGCATTTAAACATATCAAAAACACGTAATCTGGAATCCCAATGAACGCTAGCAACCAGCAATTCATCAATTTCAACATCAACAGCCTCAACAGGACTGGAATAACCAGAAAATGATTTGATTTTAGCCCCTTTTTCCGACCTAAACACACTCACCGCATTGGCTGATCCTCCCAAACATATCTCACTTGCATCGGAGTTGTAAGTTAAAGCTGTTCCCATCTGAAAACCGGTAGATTTACCATAAAACTGCATCCCAGTTTTTAAATCCCATTCATACAGCATTCCATTAAGGCTAATTGCGCATAGCTTCCTGGCATCATCAGAAATTGTTAAACTTTTCCACATTTGGTAACTATCTGTAAACTCAAAAATCAGATTAAAATCTTTAGTTTCAAACACTTTGATAAAATAATCATACGAAGCTGAAGCAAGTGTTTTACCATTTTTGCTGAAGCTAACAGAGCTCACAAACGAGTTATGTACTTTTGATTTTTGCAATAAGTTAAATGATTTTGAATCAACAATTATAATATTTCCTCCCTGATCACCAACAGCTATCAAATTATTTTTATCACTAGAGGCAATAGCATCACAAGGATAATCAGAAATCTTCATTTCCTTTATAAGAGAATTGTTTTTCAAATCCCATATTTTTAAAATACCATCCTTACCAATTGTTGCTAATTGATTTTTCCCTTTAAGAAAAGTGATATTATTCACTCCATTTGAAAATGCCTTCCATGACTCAACCTGTTTCAAAGAAATCAGATCCCATTTTCTTATTACACCATCCCACCCCCCGGAATATATACATTTCTGATCATCACCAAATACGCAACAAGTTGCACCATAATCTGTCCCCGAAAATTTAATTATCTCCCTTCCACTTGTGTAATCCCATAGTATTAGAGTTTTATCGACCGAAGCACTGACAATCATGCTTCCATCATCGGTAATATCAATATCAGTAATTTGGGCTGTATGTCCTACCGGTGGAATTATTCTGATTTCCTGAGCAAATAACGAAATTGCAACAAGATTCAGGCAAAAAATATAAAATAAAAAAATCCTTTTCATGTAAAATGGTTTTACTCTGTAAAGTTATTTAATTCTCTCTAATTATTGTACTAAATAAAAAAAAAACCGCCAAAACAAATTAGCGGTTTTCAAAAACAGATATTTGTTTTTTTATCTGATAAGATTTATTTGTCCGGAAATCTTCACTCTTTGGTTTTGCTCATCTAATCCAGTGACAATATAAACATAAGCACCTTCGGGGCAAAGCTCACCACCATTCTGTAGAGTTCCGTCCCATCCAACATAGAAATTTTGCGAAATATAAACAGACTGACTTAATCTGTTAAATATTTGAAGTTGGAAATCTCGAATCGGAGTACCACGGATATAAAATACATCATTACGACCATCATTATTAGGAGTAAATGAATTTGGCACATAAAACGTTGCTTCTTTAACAGAAATGGTCACAGAGTCAACTGCATTACAACCATTAACATCAGTTCCCAGGACATAATAAGTTATTGTATCGTCGGGATTAACTGTTGGATTAGCAAGATAAGCATTATTAATAAACTCAACAGGAGACCATGCATAGGTGACTCCACCAGTAGCATTAAGAGTTGTACTTTCGCCTTGTGCTATAGTTTGATCCATGCCTGCATCAATTTTGGGTAAAGGATAGACTGTAACTTTTACCTGATCTGTAACGGCATCGCAACCTTGCCAAGAAACACTTAAAGTGTAAATTATGGATTCTTCCGGTTTAACAATTGGATTGGGTGAGTTTACATCAGAAATACTAACATCCGGCGACCATGAGTAAGACTGTCCTTCTATTGCACCAGCACCAATTTGAACAGAGTCATTTAGACAAATATAAACATCTGAACCAGCGAGAGCAATAGCCGGAGGCATCATGGTAACTGTCAAAGTATCATAATTTTTACATCCTGTGGTTAAGTCTGTTACCATTACAACAAAATCAGAAAACTCCAGAATTGGTGTAACCATTGGCTGAGCAAGAGTATCATCATCAAAATACTCGTTCGGTGACCACAAATATGAATAGCCACTAATAGCCGGTGTTCCTACAATAGCACTACGATTAGCGCAAATAATGGTATCATGTCCGGCATCGGCAATTGGAGTTGGATGTAAAACTATAAGTTCCTCAACAATACTCGAACAATGATTGTTAGAGACAGTTAATGAAATAGCCTGCTCTCCACCTTGAGAAAAAATGATTTCATCAGGATTTTCGTCCAAAGATGAGTGAGGCTGACCATATCTACCAAAGAACCAATTATAGGTAAACCCGTCTCCAGAGCTTCCTTCGTTAACAAACGACACATACTCATTATGACAAGCAGGTGCGCTCGACGAAAATGCGGCTTCGGGACTTTCGTAAACTGTTACTACTGATTTAAGCGAATCACTACAAGATGTCATGGTATTGGTAACAACCAAGCTTATTTCATAATGGCCTGCATCATCATAGGTAACAGTAGGGTTTTCATCTGTAGAATTTGGTATCGATGGATTACCTCCAAAAGTCCACTCATAAGATGCAGATCCGCCTGCCACAGAAAGGTTTTGAAATTGCAGCTCCTGACCTGAACATTGAGGAGCATTTGTTGTAAAATCTACCTGAGGACCATCAAATATTTCGATGTTTTGAGTAGCAGAGTTTTGACATTCATCAGTTCTCACTGTAAGGGTTATCTGAATGTTACCGGGTTGTGAAAACAAAACTGCATCAGGATTTTCTGCAGTAGAAACAGAAGGATTTGCACCCGAACCAAAATCCCAACTGTAAGTATGGCCCGCACCTGTGCTACCGGTATTGGCAAATGAAACTGTTTCGCCAACGCAAACCGGAGCTGTGGATGTAAAACTAGCAACCGGAACAGAATGAACATTTACTGTTTTAATAACATAATTATCACAACCTGTAACCGCATCATTCACATAAAGTTGAACAGTAGCTAAACCATCTGCATCATAAACAACACTTGGCTGAGCATCTGTAGATGTTGAAGGAGTAGCATTGAGACCGAAATCCCAATTATAGTCCAGCGCAGCATCAAAATCTGTTACGCTAAAGATGATATCTTCACCCAAGCAAGCCGGACTAGTTGAAGAAAAGTCGATATCTGGCGCTGGTGAATTCATCACAAATAAAGTATCTGTTATTGTTGCAACACAATGCACTGTAGATACTGTTAAAGTAATCACTTGTTGCCCATTAGTATCAAAACTTATTCCCGATGGATTTTCTAAACTCGAAGCAAATGGATTTGAATGAGCTCCAAAACTCCATGAGTAGGCAAATGCACTTCCGGTTGAACCGGTATTTTGGAAATCTACTGCTGCACCAATACAGACAGAATCTGTAAAACTAAAAGCAGCCACTGGTCTTTCGTAAATATTTATGGTTTGAGTTAAACTATTCCAACAACCCGAAAGTTGATCTGTAACTATCAGACTAATAATTTGTGCACCATTTGCACCAAATGATATTCCTGTTGGATTTGGATCGGTTGAACTAACAGGACTTGCATTTAATCCAAAATTCCAATTAAAATCTAATCCTGTCGGATCGTAGTCATAGTAAAAGTTAACAGTTTCGCCTTCGCATTTAGGAGCAGTACTACTAAAAGCCACCTCTGGAGCAGGCGAGTTAACAACAGTTATATCCTGACTAATATTCGAGCTACAAGATTGATTAGAAACAGTAAGAGTAACAGTATGTGTTCCACTATTCCCAAACTGAATTCCAACAGGGTTTTCAGCAAATGAGCTATTTGGATTAGCATCGGAGCCAAAATCCCACACATAAGAGAAACCATCTCCAGTACTACCAACATTCTGAAAATCTACACCGGTTCCCAAACAAACATTATCAATAAAAGTAAAATCTGCGACAGGGATATTAGAAACCTGAATACTTGTTTCGTAAGTTTGCTGACAACCACTTATCTGATCGGTAACAATTAATGTAATTGTTTTATTGCCAGTTGATGAAAAAGTAACACCACTTGGATTTTCATCGGTACTATTAGCGGGATTTCCATCCGGTGAGAAGGTCCAATTAAAATCGACACCGCTATTTGTACCGGTATTGGTAAAATCTACAGTTTGATTTAGGCAAATTGGTCCATTATGAGCAAATGAAGCTGTCGGACTTTGAGTAATATTTACAAAATCTTCGACAACACTAGTACAATGATCGTTTGAAACTATGTGCCTAACAGGTTTTAGCCCTTGTGTATCAAAAACAACTAGTGGATTCTCAGCATATGATATTGTTGGATTTGCATCAACTGTAAATATCCATTGATGTGAGTAATCACCTCCGGTTGAACCTGTATTTGTAAATTGTACAGTATTAGAAGAACATATATCAGAAGGGAATGTAAAACTAGCATCTGGATTTTCATGAACAGTTATGTATTTTGTTGTCATGATAGTATCCAATCCACAATTAACAATAATCTTAAAATCTACCCTATACAAACCCGGTGCTGACCAACTAACTATTGGATTTTCATCAATTGTTGTAGTTATCGATGCAGGTCCATAGAAATCCCATTCATATTCGATTCCTGTTCCAGAGGGTCCTGCATTAAGAAATTGAATTTCCTGATCTACACAACCAGGAGCATCACTAACAAAATCAGTTACTACAGTATCAACAGCAGCCCCAAAACTATTTGCTTCAAGAAAAACTGCTGAATCGTATGCACTATCGAAAGCATCAGCAATTACAATTTTTATGTGATATAATTGACAAGGCTCAACAACTGCAACAGCTGTAAACATTTGTGTCAAACCGTCGAATTCAACATTTAAGCCACCTACATTATCGACAAAATAAGCAGAATTTGCACCCTCCTCGGGACATGTACTATTTGAGTCTCCATTGTTAACTGTAGCAATAGCAACAGCAGTACTAGTTCCTGGAACTAGGGCAATGTTTTCATTTGCATAATTGCCTCCTAAAGGATTTGGTCCAGTTAAAAGAAAAGCAAAAGCATCATTGAAATCACAAACATATTCACGATATTCTTCCGATGCAAAAATATAATTAAAATAAACTGTATCTGACGGAGAAAAGAAATCAAATTCAATAACTGCTGCATCATTTGAGGTCATCCCAATTATACTTTCAATATCACTATCTCCCGGTCTTCCGTTATCTGTTGATGTGCCAGGATCGATATTTGGTCCAACAGCATCGAAAATCCTTCCTGTGGAAATAATAATTCCTCTTTCCATAGGTATTTCAGGAATTCCGGCTCCGGTGCTAAACTCTCCAATTGACTGAGGAGCACCACTTGAGGTAATATTAATTACCTGCACACCATCTCCTAGCAAGACGTCCTGAACGAGCTGAACATCGGTCAAAAAATCTTGTATTACCAATTGAGCTCTCGAAGATAGTCCAAAAAAAGTGGCAAATAATAAAGTTAAAACTAAATATTTAATTTTGCTCATAAGCTAAAAATTTAAAATAATTTACGAATATCGTCCGATTTATTAAAATAATATCCAAGACTTATTTCGTGAGTACTTACGCCAGTCGCAACATTTCCAATTCCTCCACCAGGTATATCATAGCTATACCCAACGTAGTAATTTGTGTATTGAAATCCGACAAGAAAAGCCATGGTTTTCTGAGCCCGATACCATGTTGCAACTTTTACAAGATAATCATCATTAATTGCATAGTCGAAATACAATCCTGTTGCTAGTTCGTATACACCATTTTGTGAATTAGCTATTACATTTGGCATAAATGAAACTTTGCTATCTTCCGGCTTGATTTTAATCCCTGCCTGAGTAGAAATTTTTGTAAATAAAATTCCGTCATCACCTAAAAAACTCTCATTTGGAGGAGTCATGTGATATACTGATAATCCGGCAAAAGCATTTATGTTACCATCATCGGGCATATAATACCACAATACACCAATCCCTGCATCTGCAAAAACCTTAGATTCTTGCATAATTAATTCATTACTTGGCGTACCAGGAGTATAAGATCCTACAACATATTGATCATCAAAAGTAAGACTCTGATAATCTAAAAATTTTTGATTAAAACCAAAATATAAAGACGAACTTAAAAAATGTCCGTTATCGGTTAATCTGATATTATATGCAACAGCAGCCATAACTTCCAGATGGTTAAAAGCCCCTGCTCTATCGTTCATAACAAACAATCCTGCATTCAAACTATTATCTTCATTCTGTTCATAAACAGGCATAAAATATGTTAATGAGGCTGTTCTATAACCTTTATCAATGCCTGTCCATTGTGAACGATAATTTAATTTGGCATTAATACTATTATCTGCTCCAATAATTGCAGGATTTAATTTCATAGGAGCTGAAAATGGCTGAGAAAAACGAATATCTTGTGCAAATATTGTCGCGCTTAACAATAATCCCAGTGCTATAATTATTATTTTTTTCATGATGCTATTTTTTTATATTATTTTTACTTATCTAATTAAATTTATCATTCCTGTCATATTAAAAATCTCTCCATCGGTATATTCTCCTTTTGTATGATACACATAGGCACCTGACGGAAGTTTTCTACCAGTCCCCTGAATAGTTCCATCCCATCCTTCATCCGGATTTGTAGAATGATAAAGTAATTCACCACTCCTATCGAAAATATATAATTCAAAACTTGCTTTGCCTTTGCCTCTGATGTAAAAAATGTCATTTTTACCATCGTTATTCGGAGTAAAAGCTGTTGGGATATATGCTCCGGGAATATTTACTATAATTTTAATAGTATCAGTATTAAAACATCCATAAATATCTGTTCCAACAACAGTATAAATAGTTGTAGTATCAGGTTTTGCAATAGGATTATAAACCCAAGAATTACTTAAGCTTTCGCCGGGTAGCCACTCAAATTGAAGTCCACCATGTGCAATTAGTTGAATTTCTTCGCCCAATGCGATTTGAATTGAATCTTCATCCTGAATTCCGGTTGCTCTCACATCGGGTTTTGGATGTACAGTCACAAGTGTATTATCTGTAACAACATCGCATCCCGGATAAAAAGTATTTAAGGTATAAACTGTAGTTTGATCAGGCATTACATATGGATTAGGGATGCCTGTGAAATCAACTATTGTATCATTATAAGTCCAAAAATACATTTGTCCTTCAACCAAACCTGTTCCAATTTGTATGCTGTCTCCCTGACACATTTCGTAGTCGGGACCGGCATTTGCAATTGCCGAAGGTAACATTGTAACTCTGATAGTATCCATAGAAATACAACCAGTAATTGTATCAGTAATTGTTAAGAAGTAAGAACTGAACTGAGCTGTCGGCGTAGCAACCGGTTGAGGAATAGTGTCCAAATCTAAAGTATTTAAAGGATACCACAAATATGTATAATTGTCGATTTGTGGACTTCCTAAAATCAAGCTTGTATTTGCACAAATGATAGTATCAGCCCCTGCATTAATCTCAGGAAATTCGAATATTTCGACATCATTCGTAATAGAGCTGCTGCAGATACCGTTAGTTACAGTAAGACTGACAGACTTTGATCCGCCTGTAGAATACATAACAGAACCCGGATTTTCGGCAGTAGAACTTGCCGGTTGCGCAGATTGTCCAAAATTCCAGTTAAAAGTCCAATTTCCACCAGTACTACCGGCATTTTGAAATTCGACACCTTCGTTACCACAAACCGGAGCATCACTTGAAAATGCAGCCACCGGATTTTCATATATCAATATTGGATGCGTAACAGAAGCCGAACAAGTAGTTCCAGTATTAGTAATTACAAGTGTAACTAATTTAATACCGTGTTGCGAATAAACAATATCCTGTGGATTTTCTTCGGTTGATGTTGCAGGGTTTGAATCTGCTCCAAAATCCCATGAAAACTCAACTCCTGCATTATCACCAGTATTAGTAAAGTCAACAGATAATCCCGAACAAACCGGAGCCGTACTCGAAAAGTCAACGTTTGGTGTGCCCAATACAAACACAGAATCTAGAATTGTGCTTGAGCAACTAGAATTACTAATTGTAAAATTAATATACTTCCAACCACTTGTAGAGTAAACAACACCTGATGGATTTTCTGAGCTTGCTGTTGCAGGAGTCGCACCTTGTCCAAAATCCCATGCATAACTAAAACCACTTCCGGTTGAGCCGGTATTTGTAAAACTAAAAGCCTGGTTCAAGCACAAAGAGTCGGTATGGGTTAGTGACACTAAAGGCGTCGCCAAAATGCTCACATTTTTAATAATATTAGCGGAGCATCCTGTAATTGAATTAGTAACTATTAACTCTACCTGTTTTGAACCACTGGTTGAGTAAACAACACCCATTGGATTCTCATCGATACTTGTTGCAGGATTGGCGTCTAAACCAAAATTCCATAAATATGTAACATCTGTATTTGATCCTGTATTTGAAAAATCAACCCCCACTCCAACACATTTTGGACCTGTGTTTTCAAAATTGGCTTGAGGAGTTTCATAAACCTCTACAGTTTGAATAACAGAATTTGAACAAGTTCCGTTTGTAATAGTAAGCTGTACATTTTTAGTTCCACTTGAAGCATAAACAATTCCGGTAGGATTTTGTGTAATAGAGGATGCCGGAGAAGCTCCAATACCAAAATCCCAACTGTATGACCACTCTCCTCCTGTGCTTCCGGTATTTGTAAAATCAAAATCTTCACTTACACAATCATCACCCGAATATGTAAAACTAACGTTAGGTACTGCGTCTATAGTAATTGCTTTTGAGATTTGATCAGTACAAGAAGTAATATTGTCAGTAACTGTAAGTGTAACACTTTTGTTTCCTGATGTTGCATATACAACTCCTGAAGGATTTTCGTCAGTGCTTGTTGCCGGTGTTGCACCTGCACCAAAATCCCAGAAATAGGTATGATTACCTGTACTTCCTGTATTTATAAAATCGACATCTAAACCACTGCAAACCGGAGCATTGCTTGCAAAATCAGCATTTGGGCTGTTAAAAACAGTTAGATTTTGGACTGCATTACTTGAGCAATATGAATTGCTAATAGTCAGACTTACAGTTTTAACCCCTGATGTTGAATATTGAATTCCTGTGGGGTTTTCGGTTGTTGAAACTTGAGGATTTGCGCCGGAACCAAAATCCCAGGCATAAGTCCAGGCTGATCCACCAGAACCGGTATTAGTAAAGCCGTATGTGGCACTTAAGCAATCATCACCTGAATTTGTAAAACTTACAGATGGCGTTTCCCTAATCACGATATTGTCGGAATGCATAACCGAACAACCAGTTATTGTATTGGTAACTGTTAAAGTAACAATCTTTGCTCCGTGATTAGAATAAACGACTCCTGTTGGATTTTCATCTGTTGATGTAGCCGGAGATGCTCCGGAACCAAAGTTCCAACTAAATGTACAGTTTGTCGATGAACCAAGATTTAAAAAATCGACACTAACACCGGCACATTCAGGAGCTGTACTTGCAAAATCAGCAATAGGAGAATCAACAACTGTTATAACCACATTTGCAGATTGAGTGCAATAACCATTTGTAATGTTTAAACTAATAGTTTTGCTTCCTGGGCTTGTCCAGTAAACTCCTGACGGATTTTCTGCTGTTGATACTGCCGGAATGGCGTCAGCGCCAAAATCCCACGAGTACGACCAACCTGTTCCTGAGCTTCCTGTGTTTGTAAAATCGACAGACTCGTTTTCACAAACACTTATTGAACTCGCATTAAAGGAAGCCGTAGGATTCTCATAAATCATAACTCCAAGATTCTTATAAGAAATACATCCTGTAACAACATCGGTTACTGTAAGCGAGACTTCTTTAACACCGGCAAGGCTATATGTAACAGCTGCAGGAAATTCACCGCTTGCTGTTGCAGGAGTTGCGTCTGCTCCAAAATCCCAGTCGTAAGTACAATCCACATGACTATACCCATTATTAACAAAAGTAACCGCATTACCCGTACACTCAGGTGCAGAAGAAGAAAAATCGGCCTGCACACTATCACAATAATGAGGAGCTTGAGCATAAGCTATAAGCCCAAACAAACTCATAATCACAACTAGTTTTAGTCTTTTCATAAAGATTATTTTTGAATTTAAATTAGATGCTTTTTAACACGACAAGATAAGCAAAATATAGTGTTCTGATTAATAAATTAACATTAATTTTTCCTATCATTTTTCATTTTATAATAGATGTTATAACTTTTATACATAAAATATATTTTATATCAAATAAATCACATTAGCTCTTTTTTATACTCAACGCTTTCTACATCATTCAGATGCTTTATAAGTTTCACCTTACCAAAACTAAACAACACTTTATCACTTTTCCCAACAAAAGTAAAAACTAATGCCGAAACAATAATAATCGGTAAAAGAGTTAAAATTACAGCATTAAGCCAATACCCATAAAAATTAAACAATTGTGCTCTATATGGATTACCTTTTCTATAAATTACTTTAACCTTTGAGCCTGATTCTAATTTTATACTTCTTGGTGCAGTAAAAGTGATAAGTTCCTCGCTATAATAAAAACTAATCATCGGAGCAAATTCGGAATCATCCGGAAATGCTTTATTTTCCCACTTTTTTTGACCAATGACAATTCCGTCGGTAATTACAGATTTACTAATATCATTCATCCTGTTTATTGTAAAAAAAACGATTATAATTAAGTAGGAAATAATTAAGATGATATTTCGGCCAAGTTTGAGTTTCATATTTTACAATAATTAAAAAAAGCCGCAAAAAGCGGCTTTAATAGTTTTAACAATTTGACTAGTGAGCAGCCCCCACTACTTTAAATTGATTACCGGTTTCGTCCACAATACGTTTGTACCATTGCTCTCCATATCCTGGAAACTCAATATTTGGAGCATAATATTTGTATCCGGCAGGAACAGTAGATGGAGTTTTAAGGTTCCCATCCATATATTTTGTAAATAAATACGCATAAAGCTCTGTCCAACGTTTATGGGTTGTAATTGCAGCGGCATTTGAGAATCTATTAATTTCATTTTGAACCTTAACAGGATCTGTATTAATCATTTCTGACATTTTTCTATCAAGTTTTTCGACATCTGCTACAAAGTTATTATGTAATTCTGACTGCACCTTTTGGATATCTGGAAACATCATGCTATATCTCGTATATGCATAATTTGAGACCATATTAAAGACCCAAAATGCTGATTCCATAGTAAAATTCATAAGATCTCCATTCCCAACTTTAAATGGTTTTGGTATTTCAGTCATAGATGCGTACATTGGCACATAAACTGTTGTAGCAGCATCATCAACTGAGAACCAGTTAATTGCACCAATCATGTCCGGCAACCAGCTACGCAATTGAGCTACAAAGGAAAATGCAGTTTGTTGTGTAGCAGTAGCTCTTTCGTTACAATAAGTAACGCCGTCAACTTCCCATGTAAGAGGTCTCCATCTGTATGGATTTCCAAAAGGCCCGGCACCAATATCTTTAGACATATCTAACTCTGTACCTTCTAAATGATCTCCCATAAAATTAAACATGTCTATTTGTGAAATTTTTGTTGTAGGTTGTACCCATAGAGGCATTCTGTTAGTTGCATATCCGTTATCTCCATGCTCTATATTTCCTTTTGCATATTCCCAGTATTTATCCATACCACCTGTTACTGCGTTAAAAAATGCCCATACTCTGATTTCACAAAATCTGGCACCACCAAAATCAACCGGAGCATAAGTATCTGAAAAGCTAAAATCTTGGTCTTTACCATTAAAATAACCTTTTTCGCGAGCAAAACTGATTACGTCGTTTGAGTTGAAAACTGTTTGTTTTGGATTAAACCAATCATTTTTCTTTTGATACTCAAATGTGGTTATTCTAGCTTGATTTGCATGAGCACAAACATATCCATCAGGAATTTGCATTGCAACCCAAACAGCACCTTTATTTCCTACGCCTTTTCCGATTACTTCAAAAATCCATGCTTCATTTTTATCGCAAACAGAAAAAGACTCTCCACTACTGTAATAACCATAGGTATCCATTAGCTCAGTCATAATCATGATGGCTTCACGAGCGGTTTTGGCTCTCTGCAATGTTATATAAATCAACGAACCGTAATCGACAATTCCTGTAGTATCAACAAGCTCTGGTCTTCCACCATAAGTAGTTTCACCAATAGCAACCTGATGTTCATTTACATTTCCTACTACATTATAAGTTTCCTCAACTTGAGCTATTTCTCCAAGGAATTTACCAGTATCCCATTCATAAACTTTTAACATAGTACCTTTGGGATATTTTTTTGCAGGCCAATGATACAACTCGCCATATAGCAAGTGGCTGTCTGCTGCATAGCTTACCATAACAGAACCATCTATTGATGCTCCTTTGGTAATAATGAAATTAGTACATGCAAAGCCAGCCAAAGAAGTTAAAAGAAGACCGGCAGTAAGAATTACAAAAAATTTCTTCATCGTTTTCAATATTTAAGTTTTTACAAATATAGTTTTAATTATTATTTTACCACTATTTAAATATGTACATTTTTAGAATTTTAACACTTTTTATACATAAATTCTTATCATTGCTTTTTAATTCAAACTAATTTGCATCTTCGAAACGATCAGATAACACCTTAAAAATTAGAACTAACTTTAAAATTAATAATCATTTTTTAAAACAATGATATTTAAGCTTACATCTTTTTTACTACTTTTGTCAAAAAATAAGCCAAATTATGATAAGTTCAATCGTTTGGGATGTTAGTCCTATTTTATTAGACCTGGGAAGCTTTCAAATAAGATTTTATTCAGTGTTATTTGCTGTGGCTTTCATAATAGGGTACTTTGTTGTGAAAAAAATATATAAGCAAGAAGGAATTCCAATTTCAGAACTTGACTCATTAACTGTTTATGTTGTTCTGGGAGGACTAATTGGTGCTCGTTTAGGACATTGCTTTTTTTATGACTGGGCTTACTATCAAAATCATTTACTAGAAATTATTCTACCTGTAAGCTTTTCGCCTGAGTTTCATTTTACTGGTTTTCAAGGCTTAGCAAGTCATGGAGGTGCCTTAGGAATAATAATTTCGATGCTGATTTTTAAACGTAAAACGACCAAAAAGAGTTTTTTCTGGGTAATTGATAGAGTTGCAATTCCAACTGGTTTTGCTGGTGCCTGCATCCGAATGGGAAATCTATTTAATTCCGAAATTTATGGACATCAAACCGATTTACCTTGGGGGTTTATATTTGCACGTAATGGCGAAACTTATGCAAGTCATCCGACACAACTATACGAAGCATTTTTTTATGTAATAACTTCAATAGTATTATTAAGATTATATAAAGTCAAGCGCTTTCGAGAGGCAAAAGGTTTTTTATTAGGGATGTTCTTTATAATGATTTTTACGGCTCGATTCTTTATAGAGTTTGTGAAAGAAAATCAAGTTGCATTTGAAGATAGTATGAGTCTAAACATGGGACAGATTCTCAGCATACCGATTGTCCTAGCAGGATTCTTTCTGGTTTTCTGGTCATTGCGTAATTATGATAAACAGCAAATAGATTCCAACTAATTGCCTATGGCGAAAATAAAAACCATCTCATATTCCGACTCAACAGGCAGATTGCGTGAAATATATGACGATTTGATAAAAACAAGAGGTCAATTGGCTGATGTACATATTATTCAAAGTCTTAGACCCGAAAGCATAGTAAAACATATGGAGTTATACATGGAAATCATGTATTCAAAATCTAAACTTACTCGTGCCGAAAGAGAAATGATTGCCGTAATTTGCTCAATATCAAACAATTGCGAATACTGTTGCAAACACCATTCTGCTGCATTATCTCATTATTGGAAAAACGAGAAAAAAATTAGAGCTCTACTTGAGGATTATAAAAATGCAGATATTACTCCTCGAGAAATGGCTTTGTGCGAATTTGCATCATCACTAACATGTAATCCGGCAACGTCATTAAATACCGAATATTCTACAATTTTAACTTCCGCAGGCTTTGATGATAATGAAATTCTTGATGCTACTTTAGTTGTAGCATATTTTAATTTTGTAAATAGAATTGTGATTTCTTTAAACGTTAATATTGAGGAGAATAATATAAATTCATATAAATTTTAAAAATAATGAAGAAGATAATTATTTACCTTGTAGTCTCCTTGTTTTCAACTTGTATATTGTTTTCACAAAAATCTCACAATACAGCATATAAGATAACTTACAAACAGTTTTCAAATGGCAATTATCAGGAAGACCGCGACTTTTCGATAAGATATTTTAATAATACTTGCTATTTAAGCGAAAACGATGCAGTTATAAAGCAGTATATAGACTATAATCGAAGAATAAATACAAGTATTATTTCGCACAATGATTCTATTTTCCGGACAGATGTAAGTTTCGATAGCCTAAGCTCCTATTTGACAAATAACGACAATACTATACTAATTAATGGACTAAACTGTAAATTGGCAACTTACAACTCCTTTTCAAACTCTATTGAAGTATATTACACGACAGACTTGCCGGCAAAAGGGAGTCCCTATTCAAGTTTTTTGCCTGATAAAAACTCTTTAGCTGTTAAGATTATCATTAATGGGAATCGATCAATTTTGTTTGATAAAATCGAACAAATTACTATTAAAGATTTACCTGAATATCAATTTGAAAAATCAAAAGAAATTAATGCAGCAGAGTTTGAAGAGTTGAAAATTCTATCACGCTACGAGATTTTACCGGTTTTTAAGAATGAAAGAATAAACTTTGACACAAAAATCGAAAAAGTTACTTTAACAGATAATTTAAAAAACATAACATTGCATTTGTCGAATGGAGGGGTGATATTAAAAAAAGTCAAATTGCCCGAGAGTGCAAAGAAAGGAGCATATTGCTATGCCAGATTAAATGTAAAGTCAGATGGTGATGCTTACGATCGAACAGGATCAGTTTTTATCATAAACGATAACAATTCAATCTCATCAATTGATGCATTTAGCCTAGGGCTTGATGTATTGCCGACATTTTCGGATAAATCGGGGCAAGAATATCAAGGTTTTGTAATGACAGATAAATATGAACCCCCAATTGAGTTAATGAGGTTTTTTACATCCTTTGGAGCAGGTCATTTTAATAATTTGAGACCTATTAATAATTACGATTGGGAAAACGAAATACTTTATAAACAAGAAATAACAAGTCTTATCCCAACAGATGTTGATGAAATATGGATTGGTGTTTTCATTGGAAATTATGATAAAAACGGACACATAGTAAGTTTGGATCTCGATTTTTATCCTTCATGGGATGACGAACCGGCAAATACGAAGAAATACATAAAATCATTGTTTAACACTGTGAATATTATGGAAATGTCAGGTCAAAACTATTGTCGGTTGTTTAAGACAGACACTCTTGAAGTTGAGTTTTACATACCTGACAGCATTATTAATCCACAATTAGTTTTTACTACTACCGGACATGGTGGGTGGGAAAATGGAGATGAGTTTGTCCCAAAACTCAACCAAATTATGATTGATGGTGAAATTATATTTGAGATTGTACCATGGAGAACAGACTGCGCAACCTACCGATTAGGCAATCCTGCATCAGGAAATTTCTCAAACGGATTATCGAGCAGCGATTTAAGTCGTTCAAATTGGTGTCCTGGCACTTTAACTCCACCCTACTTTATACCACTAAATAAAATTTCTGAAGGCAAACATAATGTGCAAGTAGTAATTGACCAAGGTGAGGACGAAGGCTCAAGTTTTAGCTCGTGGAGTGTTTCGGGTACTCTCATTGGGCTAATACAAAAACGTTAATTTAAAAATTCAATAAAATGAGAACTAGTGATTTAATAGTAATAGTATTAACTTTTGTTTTGTTTGTGTTGGCTCTTTTTGTAAAAGGTTTAACCAAAGACATTTTGCTTGAAGCCGGCGTATTGCTTGTTTCGGTAAAGATCATCATGATGGCAAGGCATCAATATACTATAAATAGCGAAATTCTTAAAAAATTAGATGATATTAGCAAAAAACAAGAAGGTTGCGATTAAATAGAAATCACAAATCCAAATGATGTTTTTACTATTAAAACATCAGCTTTAGCAATGTAAATTCAAAAAAGACCATTGGATATTGCAATTGTTTTGTGAATATAATCTCTCAATTTTAATAAAAAAAGTGCAAAACCAAAGCTTCGCACTTATCCTAAACACAGATTAAATTTGTTGAATTAATTTTCGATAATAATTTTCTTTGTCGTTTTTTTTAAACTCATCGTTTCTATTTGTAATATGTAAATACCTTTTGCATTATTTGAGAAATCACAAACAACTTTATTAGAATTTGTATTGTCATTATACACCATCTTACCTGCAATATCAAATAGTTCTATATTAGAAATTTCTTCTTTTGAAAAAATATTAACAACACCATTGGACGGATTAGGATAAATAGTAATTCCGTTTGCTAAAGTCTGATTACTAGATGTAGTAGCAGCTCCAACGATTATTATATTATCAATTTTTGATTTACCATCTGCAGCAACATCTTCATCATTAATATTTAAATTTGAAGTCATTATCCATCTTAAGTAAATTAGTTCAGTATTATTACATTCAAAAGGCAATGGAATGTCGTCTTGAACACCTGTTACCCAGTCGTTTGCTGTTGTTACATCACCATCGACAACATCAATCCAGATACCTTCTTCGCCAATTTTGTATTGCAATTTAAATTCTTTTGGACCAGGAAAAGTTCCTCCTGCTGTAAACATGGCACTAGCAAGAATATTTTCATAACCAATAGTGTTTAATGAAATTTCCCATGCCTTGGTATCCATTCCACCATCCCAGCCTATTGCTGATGCTGATTTTGTGGATTCTCCGTTTTTTGAAAAATCAATTTCTCCAGTTCCACCTTCGGTGAAAATTTTCATATTTTCGTTTAAAACATTTGACAAATCAGGCAATGAATCATCAAGAGTTCCTGTTGGGAATGTCCATTTAGCAATTGTGTCGTTTTGTGCTAAAGTATAGCCTGCTGTTATCATCACTGCAAATAATAAAGTAAAGATTTTTTTCATTTTTTTATTGTTTTAGTTAAATTTATAATGTATATTTAATTCCACCAATCATAAAGCGACCAGGCGAGACTTGTCCTTTCCTATCTATATATTCAACATCAAAAATATTTTGAACATCAATATAAACATTGAAAGTTTTGAACAACTCCTTTGACAACTTCAAATTTGTAAGGAAGTAATCTTCTATAAGAAAAGTATTCTCATCATCGGCCCACTGAGAATCGGTATAATTGCAATTAATGTGCAAAGAAAAATATTTATTTCTCCAATTGATGCTCGAATAAAAAAGATGTGGTGAAACTTCCACTATATGTAAACCAGTTAAATCTTTTAATGTACTTGAATCCGTAGTGTTATATTTCAATATTATAGAATTATTATAAGAGTATGTGGCAGCGACAAAAATATTTTTATTTATCTTGTATTTTAAACTTATTTCTGAACCTAAGACTCTTACCTGTGAAACATTTTCTCTGTACAAAACTGGTTTAAGCTCACTCCCACCCGTGTCAATAGAATCTCCAGTTCCACCTAAATACTGAAAATCCTCCCCGTTAGAATAATAAAGTGCTGTATTTAAAAAGATATTGTCGAATAATACACGATTATATCCAATTTCATAATTTGATAGAGTTTCAGGTTTAAGATTTGGATTTGCAATTCTAAAACCTTTGTTAATTTTACCTGTTTTGCATAAATCATCTAATTTTGGTGGTTTAATGCCAGTACCGTATGATACATATATGTTTGATTGGCTATCTAATGTGTATTGTATAGATAATTTTGGACTTATCGCATTCCACTGATTGGAATTAAAACTTTCATAGAAACTTTCTGTAAATCCGGTTGCTTTTGATGGATCAATTATTTCTTGTTCTCCACTTATAAATCTAATCAAATCGTTTCTAACACCAAAAACAACTTTAAATTTATTTTCAAAAAAACTCATCTCATCTTGAAAAAACAAAGCATAATTGCTCATAAATCCATTGTAGTTAATAATATCAGGGGATGTCCTGTAAATTTCATCTCCTATAACATCACCAAATTTAACTTCACCGCCAAATGTACAAAAGTGCTTATTAAATATTTCTTTTGACCAAGTTATCCAAGTTCCTTTATCTCTTTTATCTGATGTCGCTTCTGATAATTTATATTCATTATAATCATTAAGCGATTCTTTAACACTACTGTAATCTTCTTGTTGATAATATATCAAGGCTTGAAACTTTGAGTTTTTATAATTTCTAATATATCTAATTTTTGCTTGGTTGGTAATATACATATTATAGCTTCCTGTTTCGACAAAAACTTGTCTACCCGCTCCTCGTATTTCATCATAATAATCATATAAAAATTCGATACTATTTGATTTATTTAATTGATAACCAAGTTTTGTTCCAGCTCCATACTCTTTTAAGTATGTTTGTACATCAGTTACATCTCTATTTTCAGGCAACTCAAAAATATATCCATCGCCTTGTCGATAAATTCCGTTAAATGTCCAATAAAATCCTTTTTGATTTTCTATCTCACTTCCCATTAAGTTCACTGACCCACCGAATGTATTATATTGCCCTCCAAAAGCTTTTAATGATGCTTGTAGATTTTTTGTAGGTTTTCTTGTAATTATATTTATTACACCTCCCATTGCATTATTACCATACAAGGTCGATCCAGGCCCTTTAAGTATTTCTATACGATCAACATTATCCGGATTAATACTATGCCAATTTACAGGTCCACCAGATAATTTATTTTTTGGAACACCATCTATTAAAACCAGAGTCCGATCACTGCTTTCTAAACCACGCATTGTTACACTAGAGTTCTTAGAATAAACACCCCAACTCCTGTTTACATAAACATTTGCTACAGATTTCAGAATGTCGTCAATATTATTGACAGGGAAGTTTTCTATTTCAGCACTTTTTATTAAATCTACTTGACCAGGAACATCAACAAGTTTTCTTTCGGTTCGGGTAGCTGTAACAACTACTTCGTTAATCATAATAACAGAATCATTGCTGCTAGTATCTCTAACTTGTCCAATTACTGATTGAACAAAAAAAAGCATTACCATATATGATATGATTCTTTTCATTAGTCTTGCATTTTAATTAAAATCTCAATTGTGCCAGAATCTGTCTCATTAACATTTAATACTTTAAATAAACCTTTTTTGCCGTCCTCGGTAACAAATGCATAAATATCACCATTACTTAAGTTTTTAGCTTTTCTTTTACCTGTAATAAACTCAAATGAATTATAAACTATTAAGCTGTCATTATTGCAAGCATCAAACTCTGCAATACTTATATTATCTTTATATATAAATCTTGTTGTGTTTTTTATCGTCCAATTTGATAAAGCATATGATCCAGTATAAATGGAATTATCTATGCTAGCTCCCGGTGAAGAAATTGTGTTCTCATCTCCATCAATAAAATCGTAATAGCATAGTAAATTTATTTTTGATTGGTTGTTAAAAGCGTTTTCTATATCGTAAACCTGATTCTCTGAAAAAGAATAGAATGACCCCATTGTAGTGTTATTCTGAGCTCCTAAAATAATTGAAGAAATAGTCTCAATACCACCATAAATGGATTCTTCGTTTTTATGAAATGTGATAGAAATAGTATCAGATTTTCGACCAGACTGATCTCTTACATAAAAAAACCAAGTTTCATTTTCTGCAACTCCCTTTACAATTAACTTGTTATAATTAAATTCATTAACGAATATTCCAGTATCAACTCTTGTTATCAGACTGTCATTTTGAATCAAATAATGAAAATGAGTTAATGCAACATTACTATTAGTATTTGCAACTATACCTATTAATACTGAATCCCCAAGCAATAAACTAGTATCTAAAAAAGCATACCCCGTTTCTGTCTTAAATTCTATATTTGGATTGGGATAGTATGTTTCCTCCTGAACACAAGAAGATAGCAATAAACTAATTAACAGTATTGGCGATATGCAAACACTTGCAAGTCGAGATGCCTGAGTAATTGACAAATGTATATTAGAAATCATATTCCTTTAGCTATTTGTTTTTTTTCAAAGTTTGCATGATAGACGACCCTATTAAAGCTCCTAGCATTCCAAATGCAAAATGAGTAAAAAGAGGTATAACAAATCCATGTTTAAATAATGAAGAATATTGAAAACCTGTAGTAAGGCTAATAATAATTCTGGAAAGTGGAATAATCATATATGTTAATCCTCCAAGTAATGACAAAAAAACAATATTCTTTTGCCATTTTTGAAAAGAATTATATAAAAAGTCCATTGATAGACCTAAAAAAACATAAATTAAAGGCATAAAAGGATCTTTAAACCCCATGAAAGGGAAAAAGATAATTAACGCAGCGACCAATGTTGATATGCTAGATGCAAGTTTCATCTTAGAAAAGCTTCTGCCTGCAATAAGTAATGCCATAACTTCGACACCATGGTGACCTGGTATATTAATAGGTATGCGTAATTTTGCTCTTAAAATAATTGCAAAACCACCCAAAGCAGATAATAATAGAACTTCTAAAAGTTTGGTATTATTAATCAGTAATACTTTTGATATAGTCCTTTGTTGCAACTTCGAATTCATAATTACATTCAATATTTTTTGAGTTTACAAATATAGTAATTTTATTTTTCACAATTGCAGGTCTAACCCAATCTCCAACATTAATTTTAGAATAATTTTTAATTTCTTTGCCATCCAAATCAATAATTGCATCAATTCTAAGCATTTCAAACAATTTAGATGCAGTATATATTCCATTTAAATCACGAATTTCTTTTCCTTTTAACCAAATACATCTACCATCATCTCCACTTTTTCTTAATCCAACACCAGCAAGAGCACCAATTACTCCATCTTTTGTTCCAGTTAAACCTTCGAGGGTTATTTTTTTTTCGGATGCAATATAATAAGCTTCATCTTTGGTGAGTACTTCTTTTTTTGCTCTATATCCCCAATCTATAATAGTCTGATCAACAACATCCCAATCCGCAACAGCAAGTCCAACGTCAGAACCTTCTGCGGCAATTTCGCAAAGATAGTCTCTTGCAGTTTGAATTAAGTCTTTTTTATTATTAGATTCAATTAGCATACATGCAGAGCTGTTTTGAGAAGTATATGGGATTCTCACGTCAAAAAACAACTGATGTCTACTAATAGTTTCAACAAAACCAAGTAGTTTTGATTCAAATAGAGTTCCTAGTTCGCGTGATCTAAAGCCGGTACCTCTAGTATTTTCATTATCGGTATCATCTATTGCAAGCAGATATTTTTTCATGAAGACTTAATTTGTAATATTTTAGCAAATATATTTATAATCAGAAAGATGAGAAGAAAAAAAGCAATAATTTCATCTATATTGTTAATAAAAAAGGCTGGAAATAATCCAACCTAATTAGCGCTTAAACATCGCAAACACGAACTTTTGGGAAAATGAATAAGACCAGTGGGAAATATTAAATTAAATTGACATCTTATTCAGCTTAAAGTAATGGTTTGCTCATGTTTTATTAATAATTTAGTGCGTGCACTTCAAAATAAGCCTCTGGATGTTTACATGCAGGACAAGTTTTTAAAGCTTTTTTGCCTTTATGAATATAACCGCATTTACGACACATCCACTCAGTTTCCTCTTCTTTTTCAAAAACTTTATTTTGCTCAATATTTTCTAATAATTTCAGATAGCGTTTTTCGTGCTCCAATTCAACTTTAGCAATCATCTTAAACGAAGTTGCAACATCTTTAAAACCTTCTTGTTCGGCAACTTTAGCAAACTCAGGATATAAGTCTGCCCACTCTTCGTGTTCGCCCATGGCAGCAGCTTTAAGGTTTTCGGCTGTAGTTCCTTCTTTACCGGCAGGATACATTGCAGTAATTTCAACTGCATCGCCATTATCTAAATATCTAAAAAACACTTTTGCATGTTGCAATTCCTGATCGGCAGTTTCAAGAAAAAGAGCTGCAATTTGCTCATACCCTTCTTTTTGTGCAATTTTTGCGAACATTGTGTAACGATTTCGTGCCTGTGACTCACCTGCAAACGATTTTAATAAGTTTTTTTCTGTTTCTGTTCCTTTAATTCTACTCATAATAAATATAATTTTAGTTGTTATTAATATCCTCTTTTAAAAGCAGTAATTTTTTCGGGTTTAAGATAAAAAACATTTACATTATCTAAAGCAGGCTTTGAATATTTAAAATCATCTCGTCCCGAAAACTTTTTCATCACGATGTTTAGTACTCGTTCTTTCTCATCATTATCATCAATAAAAACTACTTTTCCATGAAAAAGAACAGACTTAAACTTCATAGAATAAGAGCATGCAACGTCCTTGTGTCTAACATTAAGAACCTCGTCAGAGTAAAAAGACACGCATACTTCAGGATTTTTGTTTAAGACATCAATTTTACGACCAAACGGAGCACCATGAAAATATAAAATCCCTTGCTCATAACCAAAATTCATTGGAACACAATATGGCAATCCGTCATCCACCATTGCAAGAGTACAAGTATCCACTGAGTGCACAATTTCGTCAATCTCTTCTTGCTGATTTATTTCAAACTTCTTCATCAAAAAATATTTTTTAAATCTCCCTAAAATTAAACTTTTTATTTATATTTTTGTTACAATAATAGAATTATTTTATTAACACTTAAAACTTAAAGTATTATGTTAAAACCAAAAATTGAAAAGATTTTAAACGAACAAATCCAAAAAGAGGGTTACTCATCATTTTTATATTTATCAATGGCTAGCTGGGCAGAGCACAAAGGAATGCCGGGCATTGCACAGTGGTTGTATGCACAAGCAGAGGAAGAAAAAATCCACATGCTAAAATTTGTGGAGTATATTAATGAAAGAGGCGGTCGTGCTATTATTCCTGCATTAGACAAAGCTCCTGAGAATTGGAAAGATATTTTTGTTATGTTCGACGAGGTATTGGAACACGAAAGATACATTAGTGCTAGCATAAACGACATTTTGGCTCTTGCTGTAAAGGAGAATGATTTTGCTACCCAGAACTGGATTCAATGGTTTGTTACCGAGCAAATCGAAGAAGAGAGTTCTGTTCAAACAGTAATCGATAAACTAAATCTTGTTGGGAAAAACAACCTCTATATTTTTGATAGAGATATTATGAGTTTAAGAACTGCTGCGGTTTAATGAAAAACTTATTTTTAGATAGCCCTGCTTATTAAATGCGGGGCTTTTTATTTATAATTAATATAGAATAAATAATATTTTTTATTTATCTATTTTTATTACTTTAGCGCCAACAAAATTTGAGAATTGCTACTTTAGTTTATTAGTTATGAAATTTTCACCCGAAAAATACAAGATCAAGGATGAAAGGATGCAACCTTTTATCGACATTGAAGAGATTGAGAATTTTCTCGAAGAGACAAAAAACCCTTCGGAGGAAGAAGTAAAACGTATAATTGCCAAATCCCTTGACAAGAATAGACTTAACTTAAGAGAAACTGCGACATTAATTAATGCCAACAGTCCAGATTTAGTTACCCTGATAAAAAATGGGGCGCGTGAATTAAAAGAAAAAGTTTACGGCAACCGAATTGTTTTATTTGCTCCACTTTATATTGGAAACAAATGCAAAAACAACTGCTTGTACTGCGGGTTTAGGTCTTCGAACAAAGATGCGCAACGCAAAACCCTTACCGATCCTGAAATTGTAAAAGAAATCGAAGCTTTAGAAGATAATGGACAAAAAAGACTAATTCTCGTTTATGGCGAACACGATGCTTACAATCCGGAATATATTGCACACACTGTTCGCTTAGCTTATGGCGTAAAAAAAGGAAGAGGTGAAATACGTCGTGTTAATATTAATGCTGCTCCACTTGACATCGAAGGATTTAGAACAGTACAACGTGCCGGAATTGGAACATATCAGGTTTTCCAGGAAACTTATCACGAGCCTTCATACGCAAAATACCACTTGGCCGGTCCAAAAAAGGACTATAATTTTAGATTAACATCTTTAGACAGAGCTCAAGAGGCAGGTTTAGACGATGTCGGAATAGGAGCACTTTTTGGATTATATGATTGGAAATTTGAAGTAATGGCTTTGGTTCGACATACAAACCACTTTGAGGCTTGTTATAACGTAGGTCCTCATACAATTTCTTTCCCAAGAATTAAAGATGCCTCAGGATTAAAAGTTGAAGAAAAATATATTGTTAATGACGATGAATTTGTAAGAATTATTGCAATTCTGAGACTTGCAGTGCCTTATACGGGATTGATTTTAACTGCTCGCGAAACAGCACAAGTTAGAGATGAAGTAATAAGTTTTGGCGTTTCTCAAATTGACGGAGGGACAAAACTCGAGCTAGGATCCTATTCTGCTTCGCAAAACGAAGAGCAAAACCTCAACAAAGAACAATTTGCAATAAACGATACAAGATCATTAGGCGAAATAATTGAAGAGCTTATCGATAAACAATTTTTACCATCGTTTTGCACAGCTTGTTACAGGTTAGGTCGTACAGGGGAGCATTTTATGGAGTTTAGTGTACCAGGTTTTATAAAACGTTTTTGTACTCCAAATGCAATTTTAACACTAACCGAATATCTTGTCGATTACGCTAAGCCTGAGGTTGTTCAAAAAGGTTGGGAATTAATTGAGAAAGAAATCAAGAACCTTAACGATCCAAAACTTGAAGTCCAAATTAGAGAAAAAATGGATAAAATTAAAAATGGTGAACGCGATTTATACTTTTAAACTATGGAAACAGAAATAAACATTGTTACAATTAAAGTCCTTGACAGAATTAAGGAAGCTGGTCGTTTGCAAAATATACTATCTGATTATTCCCAAATAATCAATACCAGGTTTGGTTATCATGAATTAAACGACATGAAATGTAGTAGAACCGGTTTAATAATCCTTGAATTAAAAGGCAGCGATGCTGACTCACACAATTTTATTGAAAAACTCAATCAAATTGGTGGAATTATAGTTAAAGTTATGTGTTTTAAAAACAAAAAACAATGAATTACGAAATAATTGGAATATTGGTAAGAAATCCTGCTGCTTGCGGCAAAAAACTGCAAGAACTACTTACTCTTTATGGCTGCGTTATAAGAAACAGACTTGGAATCAATCGTGAAGAAGTAAAAGGTGGTATTATTATTCTTGATATTGCAGGTGACTCAGAGCAAATAAATTTATTAAAAAAAGAATTAAACAATTTAGAAGGAATCGAATATAAACACATAAATCTCTAACCAAAACAATGACGAAAATTCTAGCAATTTCCGAAGCTAATGCAATTGCTTTTCATGCGATGGCATTAATTGCAAAATCTCAAATTTCTATCAATGCAAATGATATTGCAGAAATCACAAACTCATCAAAACATCACACATCAAAAGTTTTACAACGTTTGGTTAAGGAGGGATTATTAGGTTCTACACGTGGTCCAAGCGGCGGATTTTACCTAAAAAAACCTGCCAAAGAAATTGTTTTAATGGAAATACTTGAAGCCATAGAGGGCGAAGTAAGTGTTAATGAATGTCCTATCGATAATCCTGTTTGTCCGTTTGGCAATTGCCTTATGGGTGGAGTGTGTTACGAAATTGGAGAAACCATGTTAAACTATCTGCGTGAAAATACGTTACAAAATATTATTGATGAGATTAATCCTGATCTAAAATTATTTAAAAAATGAAAATTTTAGCACTCTCTGAAGCAAATATATTAAGTTTTCATAGTATGGCGCTTATTGCTGCTGCCGGTGAAGAGGGGATTAGTGCGCATAAGATATCTGATTTAACAAATTGCTCCAGAAATCATTTATTTAAAGTGTTGGAAAATTTAGTTAAAGCAAATCTTATTTTCTCTACAAGAGGACCACAAGGTGGATATCATTTAAATAAACCGGCTGATGAAATTTATTTAATACATGTTTTTGAAGCACTTAACGGTAAAGTTGATGAATCGGATATTTGTGTTGGAAGAAACAGAAATGAAAAATCGTTTATCTTTTTTGAACAACTTTGTCAAAAGCTCACAGAGCGTTTTTTAACCTATCTAAAAAACACAAAAATTTCCGATTTTGTTCCACGAGCAAAAGAAATTCTTTAACATCTCTTTGTGTCATTTCTTAAAATGATATATCAACTCATTTATTATGAATTGATATTCCAAATAATTGGCTAAACCCAAAATAGTAGGGTTTATTATGACATAGAATTATTATACTCAACCGCTACCTTAAACTTTCAATCTGCTCTCGAATAATTTTAATTTTCGACTCAGCATCGGCTTGCTTTTTACGCTCTATTTCTATAACTTTTTCGGGAGCGTTACTAACAAATCTCTCATTCGACAACTTTGCCATTACAGATTTTAAGAATCCTTCGGCATATTTTAGCTCCTGCTCAAGTCTCTTAATTTCTTCATCTTTATCAATTAAATTACCCAATGGGATAAAGTACTCCTGAGATTTAACGATAAAACCTGCAGCTAAATCGGGTTTATCTTCAACGAAATCAATAGCCTCTAAATTTCCAAGTTTTTTAATGACTGCATCGAATCTATTGTCATAGTCTCCGTGTCTAACAATTTGCAAGGATAATTTATCTTTTTGAGGCAAATTTTTCTCCTGTCGGACATTTCTAATCCCGGCAACAACCTCTGCGCAACTACTAAAACCATCTAGCAAAGATTTGTCCTCCTCTCCTTCTTCAGGCCATTTTGCAAGAACAATTGATTCTACATCCTGCTCATCCTTAACAAATTGCCATAATTCCTCAGTAATAAAAGGCATAAATGGAGCAATCAATAAAGAAAGTTTTTTAAAGAATCCAAGGGTTTGCATATAAGTTTGCTTGTCGATTGGCTTCTGATACTCCGGTTTAATAATCTCGAGATACCACGAAGAGAAATCATCCCAAAACAGTTTATAAACTGTCATTAAAGCCTCAGACAAACGGAAAGTGTCGAACTGTTGATTTAGCTGTTGAATGGCGTCATTAATTTTTGAATCAAGCCATTTTACCGCAATAGCAGAGTGCTCTGGTTGCTCAATAGACTCATCAACTTCCCAATTTTTAACTAATCTAAAAGCATTCCAAATTTTATTTGCAAAGTTTCGTCCCTGCTCAGGCAATGAATCATCATAAAGTAAATCACCGCCGGCTGGAGCACAAAGCAGCATACCAACACGAACGCCATCAGCTCCATAGGTATCAATCAGATCGAGTGGATCTGGTGAATTTCCTAGCGATTTCGACATCTTACGTCGTTGCTTATCACGTACAATACCATGCAAATAAACATTACTAAATGGTTTCTGTTTAGGATATTCATAGCCCGCGATAATCATTCTTGCTACCCAAAAAAACAAGATTTCAGGTGCAGTAACTAAGTCATTTGTTGGGTAGTAATATTTATAATCAGGATTTTCGGGATTCATTATGCCGTCAAAAACAGAAATTGGCCATAACCAAGAACTAAACCAGGTATCCAAAACATCTTCATCCTGACGTAAATCACTAGCAGTCAACGAATTATTACCAGTAATAATTTTTGCTTTTTCCAAGGCTTCTTCTATTGTTTCGGCAACTACATATTCGTTTGAATCAGGTAAATAAAATGCCGGAATTCTATGTCCCCACCAAAGCTGACGGCTAATGCACCAATCACGTACATTTTCCATCCAATGGCGATATACGTTTTTAAATTTTGCTGGAATTATATTTATTTCACCATTTTCAACTGCATCAATAGCGGGTTTTGCCAAATTTTCCATTTTCAAAAACCACTGCATTGATAGTTTTGGTTCGATAACAGAATTTGTTCTTTCGGAACGTCCAACTTTATTATTATAGTCTTCAATTTTCGCAATCAATCCGAGTTTTTCGAGTTCTTTAACTGCTGATTTTCTTGCTTGAAATCTATCTTCACCCACAAACAATGTAGCTGCGTCACTTAGAGTTCCGTTATCATTAAAGATATCTATAGAAGGTAAATTGTGCTTAACTCCTATTTCGTAATCGTTAATATCATGAGCTGGTGTAATTTTTAAGCAACCTGTTCCAAATTCCATATCGACATAAGAGTCGAAAATAACAGGCACAACACGATTTACCATAGGAACTATAACATTTTTACCCTTTAATTTTGTAAAACGTTCATCCTCAGGATTTACACAAACAGCTGTATCGCCAAGAATGGTTTCGGGACGAGTTGTAGCAATTGTTACATAAGCATCTTCACCTTCAATCTTGTAGTTTACATAATAAAGTTTGCTATTTTCTTCGGTATAGATAACTTCTTCGTCTGATACCGCTGTTTTGGCTTCGGGATCCCAATTAACCATCCTCACACCACGATAAATTAGGCCTTTATCAAATAAGTCAACAAAAACACGAATAACTGAATCAGACCTGATCTCATCCATTGTAAAACATGTTCTATCCCAATCGCACGAAGCTCCAAGCTTTTTTAATTGATCGAGAATTATCCCACCATGTTTTTCTTTCCACTCCCATGCATGCCTAAGAAACTCGTCACGACTTAGAGTGTTTTTATCTATCCCCTCTGCTTTTAACTTAGCAACAACCTTAGCTTCGGTGGCAATAGATGCATGATCTGTACCAGGTACCCAAACTGCATTTTTTCCCATCATTCGTGCACGACGAACCAAAACATCCTGTATCGTATTATTAAGCATGTGTCCCATGTGTAAAACTCCGGTTACATTTGGAGGAGGAATAACATTTACATAAGGCTCACGACTATCAGGTTTGGAATGAAAATATTTATTATCTAACCAGTATTGGTACCACTTTTTTTCTATTGCTTGTGATTCGTATTTTGTAGGTATTTCCATGTTTTAATCGTTTTTTTAGATGCAAAAAATATTTGTTTATTAGTTGTTGTTTTATAAAGAACAAATTGTTTTAATTCTTTACCGAGCTAAAATTAGATTACAATCTAATCTTGATTAGCTTCTTTTAATCTTTCGGCATTTTCGGCCATTACAAGCTGATCGATTAGTTCCTGAATATCACCAAGCATCACGCTTTGCAAATTATATGCAGTATAGTTAATTCGATGATCTGTTACTCGTCCTTGTGGAAAATTATATGTTCTAATTTTAGCAGAGCGGTCGCCTGTCGAAACCATGGTTTTGCGCTTTTTTGAAATTTCGTCCATGTATTTTTGATACTCAAGATTATAGAGTCTTGTTCTCAATTCTTTCATCGCGGAATCGAGGTTTTTAAGTTTGGACTTTTCATCCTGACATATTACCACAATACCAGAAGGGATATGTGTTAAACGAATTGCCGAGTAGGTTGTATTAACCGACTGTCCTCCGGGACCTGAAGAGCAAAACTCGTCACGTTTGATATCAGCAGGATTTAGCTGCACATCGACTTCGTCTGCTTCTGGCAAAATTGCAACTGATGCCGCGCTAGTATGCACTCTACCTTGAGTTTCGGTTTGAGGAACTCTTTGTACTCGATGAACTCCAGATTCGTATTTAAGCACTCCATACACACCATGACCGGTAACATTAAGCACGATTTCCTTGTATCCACCTTGTGTTCCCTCAGTAAAACGTGTAACTTCGGTTTTCCAACCTCTTGCTTCGGAATATTTTACATACATACGCATTAACTCACCTGCAAATAGACTTGCTTCATCACCACCACTTCCTGCACGAATCTCTAAAATTGCATTTTTATCGTCCTCAGGGTCTTTCGGAATCAATAATAGTTTTATTTTTTCTTCTAATGGTTCAACCTTAGGCCAAAGTTCATCAAGTTCCATTTTTGCCATCTCACGCATATCTTCTTCTTTTTCTGTTGCAAGAATCGATTTAGCATCATCAATATTCGAGATAATCAGCTTATACTCTTCGTAAGCTTCAATAATTGGCTCTAGTTCCTTATATTCTTTATTAAGCTTAACATATTTATCCATATCTGACATTACAGATGGATCTATTAACAAATTGCCAACTTCTTTAAATCTTGCTTTAACCCCTTCGAGTTTGTCTATTATTATATTATTTGCCATAACTTATATTATTCGTAAATAAATTCACCTTTTTCTGACACTATTGTCAATTTTTTCTTGTTTGATGCTTCGCAATAGCCAATTATTTGTGCATCAACGCCAAAGCTTTTACTGATTTCAATAATTTTTGGAGCAATGTCTTTGGGAAGGTATAATTCCATACGATGTCCCATATTAAAAACTTTATACATTTCTTTCCAACTTGTGCCACTTTGCTCCTGAATAATTTTAAATAAAGGGGGGATCGAAAACATATTGTCTTTCACAACATGTAAATTGTCGATAAAGTTTAATATTTTTGTTTGAGCACCACCGCTGCAATGAATTATACCATTAATATTTTTACGATGATGTTCAAGAATTTTTTTAATAACCGGGGCATAGGTACGCGTTGGAGATAAAACAAGTTTACCGGCATCCATATTAATGTCATCAATTTTATCGGTCAAATTGTAATTTCCAGAATATACGAACTCACTATCTATTTCCTGATCAAAACTTTCCGGAAACATACCTGCTAAACTTTTATTAAAAACATCATGGCGAGCAGAAGTTAAACCGTTGCTTCCCATACCACCATTATATGATTTTTCATAAATAGCTTGTCCAAAAGATGACAGTCCAACTATAACATTACCAGTAGCAATATTCTCGTTTGTGATTACATCTGCCCTCTTCATGCGACAAGTAACAGTTGAATCTACGATAATAGTCCTCACCAAATCTCCGACATCAGCAGTTTCGCCACCCGTTAGTTGTATATTTACACCAAGATTTTGCATATCGGAGCAAAACTCTTGTGTGCCATTTATAAGTGCCGAAATAACTTCGCCGGGAATCAAACGTTTATTCCGTCCAATTGTAGAGGATAATAAAATATTATCTATTGCTCCAACACAAAGTAAATCATCGATATTCATAACAATAGCATCGATAGCAATTCCTTTCCAAACAGACAAGTCGCCGGTATATTTCCAATACATATAGGCCAATGATGATTTTGTTCCAGCTCCATCGGCATGCATTATATTGCAATACTCATCGTCATTACCTAAAATATCGGGAATTATTTTGCAAAACGCTTTAGGATACAATCCTTTATCTATGTTCTCAATAGCCTTGTGAACATCTTCCTTTGAGGCAGAAACACCACGTGCATTATATCTTGAAGTATCTGTCATTTTTTTGTGTGCAAAAATAATTAAATTAATGTTATTCCGCAATAGAAACTTAATGCGTCTATAAGTATCCTCAACCAGAGATAAAAAAAAACAGCAGACCCAAGCCTGCTGTTAGATTGAATATTTTTATAATTTAGAAGTCCCCGCTTTTTGTTTCTTTAATAACTGCTGAGTTTTGTCCCTTTTCAATTTTTTCTTCTTCAATTTTCTTCTCTTCTTCGGAGACCCCGTAATCGGTAGAAAGAACACTAAACTCGGTTCTACGATTTATCTGATGAGCCTCTTCCCTTTTCTTATTATCTTTAAGATTAGTGATATATTTCTCATCCAGTACTGTTCCAACTGGAAAATATGGGAAGGCTTTATTTAATTCTTTATCGATTACCTTTGGCTCTGTTTCTCCCAAGCCTTTAGCTGTTAGACGATCGGCTTTAACACCTTTTTCGATTAGATAAACAACACACGATTTTGCTCTTTCGAGAGATAATTCCATATTATAGTCATCGTTTCCTCTAAAATCGGTATGAGCGCGCAATTCGATTGTTAAATTAGGGTTATCTTCCATTGTTTTAACCAAACCATCTAGCGCAACTGTTGACTCGGGACGCAAATCAGCTTTATCATATTCGTACTCAATATTTGGAAGAGTAATAATTTTTGGAATTTTAGCAAGATTGATAACTACGTTAATTACGGTATCGTATTCAATATTAAAAGTAGAAAAACTTGTAGAATTAGAGAAATAGTCTTTTGTCATTTCTGCTTTTATCTTATAGTTTTGATTAGGCTCCAGTTTAAATGTAAAACCACCTGTTGCCGAAGATATAAGTTCACCTGCAACTCCGGCATCATTCATTATTGTGACTTTTGCATCTTTAACCAACAATATTTTATCGACATCTGTGGTATCTCTAACCAAACCATTAAGTGTAATTACAAGCGGAGGTAAGCTAAATGAATAAATATCGTCACTACCTTTTCCGCCTTTACGATTTGAGCTAAGATAGCCTGTTTCATTATCACCGTCGAAAATTATTCCGAAATCATCAAATGATGAATTTATTGGATATTTCATATTCTCGATACCTGTAATTGTACCTTTATCATCAGTAATGGCCTTATAGATATCTAAACCTCCCATACCTTTATGTCCATCAGAAGCGAAATAGAGAGTTCCGTTGGATCTTACAGTAGGAAAAACTTCGTCGCCAAGTGTATTAATCTCCGGACCTAGATTTATAGGTCGTCCAAATTCGTAACCACTAGTACCTATTCTCTCCGCCATATATAAATCCATTCCTCCATATCCTGCTGGAGCTTCGGCGGAGAAATAAAGAGTTTTATCATCTTTCGATAAAGCGGGATATCCAACTTCGTAGTTGTCAAATCCCGGGAAAGATACAAGTATTGGCTCGCCCCAAGCATTACCTTTTTTGTTTACATAAAATATTTTACAAGGTTCGTCAACTTTTTTACCTGCCTTACATCTTGTAAAATACATATCATTACCTTTCATAGATACAGTTGATGCACCTTCGTCCTCTTCGGTGTTTAATCCACCTGCAACAGGAATGGGCTCGCTCCAATTTCCTTTTCTATCTTGTGTTACCTCAAAAATATCGGTAAACTTTTGACCTGATTTATAGTTGTCGCGCGACCCCATAGAACCTTCTCTCGAGCTTGTAAAGTATAAACTTCTAAAATCTTTTGATGCCCAAACAGGCGAAAAGTCGAGTTGTAAAGTGTTAAATTTAGACACATTTATAACTTTGTATCTGGTTGGTCTATTTATCCACTTTGGGACAAGAGTACAAGCCTCTAAACCACTTTTAGCTCTATGATCCTGAGGTGAAACTTGTAAGTATTGCTTGTAAATATCAATTGCATCTTCGTACTTACCGTTCATTTTAAGAGCATCTGCATAAAACAACAATACGTCAGGCTTAATAACTCCTTTTACGTAGTTATCAACAGCCACGCCAAAATACATTTCGGCTTTATCACTATTGCCAAGCATTTTATAACAGTATCCAAGTTTATAATTAACTTCTGCTTTATCAGCCTGAGCTGTAATACTTCCTAAAGATTTTTCGTAATAATCTTTTGCCAGATCAAACATATAGGTGTTATAATAGCTATCACCTTTATCTATTAGTGACCTTTGCCCTAACACTATCAGTGGAAAAATCAATACGAGCGATAAAAATACAATCCGTTTCATAGTATGTTATTTTTAGTTTTTTAAACTTTGTCAAATATAATATTTATTTTATTAAAAAAATATCACGATTAAAATGTTTTGAATCTGTTAAATTTTTTGTTTCCACAGATGCTTTGTCAACTTTATATCCGGATAATTTATAATAGATGATATAATTATTCTCAGGTTTCAAATCAATATTGTACTGACCATGTTCATCAGTTGATTGAGAATCCATTAAAACATAATCCTGATTCATCACATTTATTTCAACATCAGGAAGTGGCTTATTTGTATATTTATCATAAACCGTACCCGAAATAGTGAAATTTATTTCGGGCAGAACAAAATGATATAAATCTGTTTTTCCCATGCCACCAATTCTGCGTGAAGTTAAATATCCTTCCTCTTTCATACCCATAAATACTATGCCAAAATCGTCATGTGAACTATTTAGTGGGCTTCCCAGGTTTGATATTTTATAACTTGCGCCATCGATATGTTTTGCCAAAAATATATCCAATCCCCCCATACCAGGATGTCCATCAGAAGAAAAATATAAATCGCCATTACTTCTTATATATGGATGAACTTCGTCAGCTTCTGTATTGACATTATCACCAAGATTTTGAGGAGATCCAAAGGGCATATTTTTCTTTAAGCGTGTTACCCTGTAGATATCTTTGCCTCCTAATCCACCTAGCAAACTATCTGCAACAAAATATAAACTTAATTCATCGTCACTAATTGCAGGATGACCAATTGAAATACTATCGGGAATACCAGGGATTTCAACTTCTTTGATCTGACCCCAATAGCTTCCAACTTTTTTTGCAACATATATTCTACAACCTTTATCAAAATCTTTATCATATTTACATCGAGTAAAATATAAATTACTTGACTTGTGGTTTAAACACGCCGCACCTTCTTCGTCAGATGTATTTACAAGTCCAGGAACAATCAACGGATCAGACCATCTGCCATCCTTATTCATCTCTGAATAAAAAATATTTGAACAAAACTCGCCCGATTCAGGACTAATTGTAACATGAGTTGGAGCATAGCGCGTTGAGGTAAAGTAAACCTTTTTATTATTTCGGGCTTCAAAAAATGGACAAAAATCATATTCGCCTGAATTAAATACTCCTCTTATTTTAACTTCGTAACGGGTTGGATTCTCAAGCATTTCGAAGGTATATTTTATACTCTCTACCCCTTTATTAGCTAATTTATGATTTGGTGCGAGCTGTTTAAACTTTTCATAATATAATAAAGCAGAGTCGTACTTTTGAAGCATTTGTAAAGATTCGCCATAATAGAGATATACTATTGGATCTTCATAATTGTTTTGTACTGATTTTTGAAAATATTTTGATGCATTTTGAGGCAATGATAACTTTTTATAGCAATATCCGGTATTAAAGGCTGCTTCGGCCACGATATGCTTTTTTCGGGGACTACGTTGAATTTGTGAATCAAAATATTCAATTGCTTTGGCAAATTGTTCCTGCTCCATTGCTAGTATTCCCATTTTCATACGCTTTTGAGCATAGCCAGAAATGCTAAAAATGATTAAAAAGCCTATTGCCAAAGTTTTTGTCATACAATTATTTTCAAAATGTAAAAAAACAAAATTTTACAAACATTTGCAAATGCATTTACACAAAACAGATGCCACCTTTAAACAAAGTGGCATCTGAACCCGAATAAGTTGTATGATGTGTGCTAAAAATTGACTTATACAAAATCTTGTAATCTTTCCATTAAAATCTTACGAGCAAAAAAGATTCTACTTTTTACTGTACCAATTGGCAAATTAGTTTCCTCAGCAATCTCTTTGTATTTATAACCATCTAAAAACATTCTGAAAGGAATTCGGTACTCATCTTCCAAAGTATCAATTTCTAAACTTATATCATTTGTATTGATAACAGATTCCGCATTTTGATTTTCCGGCAAAGTATTTTTGATAATATATGAATCTTCTGATTCGTCTTTAATAGTGTTTTTATAAGACAATCTTGTTACTTGGTTTAGATATGTATTTCTTAGTATTGTGAACAACCAAGCTTTAATATTGTTATCTGATGTATATTTATCACGATACTGTATTGCCTTTAAGTAGGTATCTTGTACTAAATCTTTTGCAGTTTCGGAATCTCTTGTAAGGCTGAGTGCAAAGTAGCTAAGGCTGTTTTCGTAACTCATTAGTCTGTTGTTAAATTCTTGTGTGCTCATATTTTTGTGTTTTTTAAGTTTTACTAATTTGTATTTAAGTATTGTTATGCAAATATAGAAGTTATTTAAACACAATCCAAATAATTTAGTGTTAAATTTTTGTTAAGTTCTCAATAAATATGGCTATTCTAAATAACAAAAAAGCCTGAAATATAGCTATGTCAGGCTGTAATGTGGTATAATAATACTTGTTTACAAATTACTATAATCCTTCTTCGTGAGGGAATATTTCGAATTGGCTAAAGAAAAAGTTAGCTTCGATAAGTGCATTTTCGTCAGAATCGGAACCATGAATCGCATTTTCCTGAACAGAAATGGCGAATTTTTTCCGAATTGTTCCTTCTTCGGCGGCGTCAGGATTTGTATTTCCAATTAATTTGCGAAATTCTTGAACAGCATTCTCTTTTTGCAAAACAGCAGCCAACACTGGACCTGATGACATAAAAAACACTAGTTCATCGAAGAATGATCTATCTTTGTGGACAGCATAGAATCGTTCAGCTTGAGCACGCGACAATCTTGTCATTTTCATAGCAATAACACTAAAGCCAGCTCTGTCGATTTCGTGAAGGATCGGCACAAGTTTTCCCAACCTTACAGCGGTTGGTTTAATCATTGTAAAGGTAAATTCTCCGGGTTTCATAATAAATTTTTTAAAAATTAAACAATAGTCCAATTGAACCGACTAATAACCCCACTAAGATATTAATAATTTTCATAATTACAAAGCTTTTTTTCGACTCTGCCAATAATGGTAATGAACCATGTCCATCTTGAACTATACTGCTTGCCAGCAATATGCTAAAGGGGATTAAGCCCTGAATAAACATAACCACAAAAACTAAATGAGGCCCGGATTGTGGAATAATTCCAAGAAGCAATGCAATTATTAGGATAAAAAACATATTGCTGTATATCCAGGAACCGACATCAAAATTGTGAAGTAATAAATTAATTAATATAAGTGTTCCGGCTATCCAAAGAAATATTTTTAGAAGGTGTTTTTTTATAACATGATCGATAAGATGTTTTTTTACAAAGTGATTAGAAGAAAACAATATAATAATCAGAGCTAAAATAGAGCTAATGATAATTGTTAGTTTTATCCAATCGATTGGATGTTCATGATTATGTGCATGACCTGTATGATCGTGATTTTCACTATGTTCACAATCCTCTGAGTGAATGTGTTCTGTTTGCTCCACGCCAGAATCGTGAATATCACTAATTTGAACCATTTCCCCACTACCCTTTTGAGGTAAGCTAAACATAAGTTTATCGGAATGTGAATGACCAATCCAACCAGTGAGTGTAAGAGTTAGAACAAATCCGATTATTGCGACTAAAATAAGACGTGCAGGCAAAACATTTATATTTTTCAATGCAAACAAGCACTCGCCTTTATCGTTACAATTTTTTTCATGAATATCAAATGAGAATTCGTGTTTTTCTGCAAAGTTTTTATTTTTAAAAATTTTATCAGTTATAAAACCAACAACTAATGCTAAAGCACTAACAATTGCAAAAATCAATAGTGCTTGTTTGGGAATCCATGCCAGCATAAAATAGGCTTCATCTCCAGATGTTGCAATCATCGTGGCAACTAATGCACCAAAAGACAGCAATCGGTGAGTATAAAGCGACACAGCAGTAAAAGACCCCATACAACCAGGAATTAAGCCAAGCAGTGTGCCAGTTACGACTTGAATATAAATATTCTTGCTCAGTTTCTTAACTAATCGCCCTCGTGTAAGAACATTGATAAATTCTATCAATAACATCATAATAATAACAAAACTTGTTATCATTAGAGTTTCCTGCACTATTCCTTTCCAATTTATGTTAAAAAATTCCATAATGATAAATAAAACTAATACTCAACAGACTACTCAGTGCTTTGTTCAAGTTCTTCGACAGAAATTGCGATTATTTCGATACGTCTTTCTCGCGAAGCAGCCGGACTAAAAATTGAGTTTCTAGGATCGTTTGGATCATCGCTCACTTTTCCATCAGACAGTGTTTTACCAAAAGCGACAAACTCATACTCAATCATTCCAGAATCGATATATTGACGAAAATATCCGTTTTCCCATTCATAAAAATAGTTTACGAGACTTGAGATTCTTCGTTTTGCCAGATTATTATTATACTCGACTGTATTAAGTGGACTTGTATAACCTTTTATTGTTACAACAATTTTTTGTCCGTTTTCGAGCAATTCTTTCATGAGACTTGTAAACTGTAATAATTTGTTGTAATTCTCTTCGACAAAATACGAAAAATAGTGATCAACGCTATCCACAGCTATTGGTTTGTCCTTTTTTGGCAATCCATACGAATATCGATCGCGATACTCTTGTTTTCGAGCTATGTAGTCAAAATATGTGGTAGAATAATTAAGACTAGTTACAGTATCCCATGAGTTTGGAACAGGTTCGTCATTATGAAAATACAGTGCAATTGGAACCAGTAGTTTTGTTCGAGTAGTTAGCAACTCTATCCGCTGTTCTTCAACCACCTCTTCGTTAATTTCCACATCAAGTTTATGATAAAATATATCGTTGCAACAGCTTTGTTGTTCTAGTGCAAATGAGGATTTTCGATTACTTGCCAACAAAGCGACATAAGAATCGGGATATATTTTATAATAAAAATCGTTTTGCGCTGAATTAATAGGATAACCTAAATTTTTAAGACTATCCCAAACTCTAAAATTACCTTTGATCGAAAAAATATCATACCCCCCCATATTCTCGTGCCAGTTAGAACTGAAATACAAAAGAGAGTCACGAACATCATAAAAAGGTGTAACTTCATTTCCACGAGTATTTACAGAGCTTGTCGTGTCGAAAAAATCGAGAAATCTTGTATCCTCAAATATTGGTCGTCCGAGATTACGCACAAATCCCCACGATTTGTCTGCCAATAATTCGCAATAATAAAGATCATATCCTCCTTCCCCACCAGGTCTATCTGACGACCAAATCAACACATCGGTTTTACCTTCACGATGTGCTAGATAAGGATGAGTAGAATTATATCCTGGATAATTTATTTTTTCAGGCAATTTTTGTGGATTTGACCAAACAGAGTCGGAAAAACTGGAAGAATAAATATATGTCTGTCCCCCAGTAAAAAAGTCGGACATTGTAAAGTATAAAACATTACCATCGCTTGCAAAATGAGGATTAGCTATATCGTAATTACTGTAATCAGTAAAAACGTCAAACAAATTAGCTTGACTTAAAGTGTCGAAGAAATTCTTTTCGTAAAGCCTTGATTTATAATCATTTATGGAATCCACTAATGGTTTTATGGAAGCAAAAACAAAAACAGAGTCATTTAAAAAACCTGTTGAAAAGTCACTATAAACAGAATTAATATTTGTATCGCACTGCAATAAACTAATTCCATTAGGATTATTATACATTTTCCATGCAAATTCGCAATGCAGAATTTCATTTTTTGCCTGCATAACATTTAAATTAAGGCTATCGAGTCCATTTATTTCGATATATTTTTGAAAAAAATACTGAGCTTTGATAAATTCTTCGTTTGCTTTAAGCATTGCTGCATAGTAAAAAACTGACTCGGGATACTTTTCGGGAATTCTATCTGCTAGATATCGGTAATGTTTGGCTGCTCGAATGTAATCATTATCCAAACGGTAAGCCTCTGCTGCTTTCCAGACAACATCATACATCTTTTCATTAAATTTCAGAGCTTCTTCGTACATTTTGGCAGCTCCGTAATAATTGTATTTTTTGAAAGCATTATCACCAGATGCAATAAAATTAGCTATTTCTTTATCCTGAGCAAAGATTGCAAGGGTATAAAAAAGAGCTATTATATATAAGATAAATCTCTTCATTTATTAGATAAAATCGGGACATTTACGATAAAATGGCGCTTCGAATGGTCTGGGTTTAATAAAAATATAAATCAATGAAAACTCTACACCACCTTTACCCTTGCTTATGGTTGACAGATTTGACAAATTGATATCGTAATTTATCATAATTTTGACATCGTGGTATTTTACACCAAAACACATAATTCCTGCATCACTAGTACGCACAACTGCACCAAAATATATCGCCTGCAAACTTACCGGATTATAATCGAATCTAGCTAGTGCTCCAATATTATATTCTCTATATTTTTGCTGAAACATTGACATAAAAACGGGTTCAACGAAAAAGTCTTTCTCGATTTGATACTCTCCACCGGCACTAATTACAAATTTTGGAGGTAAAACAGCGTCAGAATTCTCCAGAAAGCTTTTCCCTGGCGAATTTATGTGTGTTGCAGCAAATCCAATATATGCGTTAAACAAAGTGTCTTTTGTGTATAAAACATTAATTCCTGCTCCAAAATCGAAATAATTTATTCTATTGGCAAACCACGACTCTCCTGTTGGCAAATACTGATCGTACTGCTCACCTGTATATTGATCGCCAAAATAGAAATTATTAAAATCGATTCCGTGTAGTACATACCCTCCAATTAAGCCTAAGCCTAATCGCAAATCGTGATTATTTGAAATAGGTAAAGAATATGCTGTTGATAAATAAAATTGATTAGTACCAAGTTTCCCATCACCGGCAATATCATTATTTATGAGTAGCCCTATGCCTGATTTAGATTTATCAACAAATAGATTATCAAAAGACGCATCTATTGAACCTGCAAATGTCCTATAGGCATTAGTAAAGGTCATCCACTGATTCTTATTGTTGATAACAAACCGGAAGTCACCATCATAATTTCCCGTATTTGCAGGGTTGGTGTAAATAGGAGTTGAAAAGAACTGACTAAAGTGAATATCCTGAGCATGCAAGGAAAACAATCCGAACACACAAAACAGCACACTTATTAGTAGTTTCTTTTTCATAGTTTAACAATGAAACGTAAAATTACAAAAAAAACAATTCTAATACAATATAAAGTTTAAAATTTATGACCACTCGCTTAAGTTTATACAAAAATTCTATTAAAAAGTTGATATAAGCAGTAAGATGGAAGGACATATTAATTTTCATGAATCGAAATTAACTCTTTTGCTGATAAAATTCAGCTATTGTATATTAGAAATTATGTTATCAAATTTGACAATATATAAGTATTTATTCTAAATTTGCATTAATGAAATTTGGAAAAACATATTGGAAAAACATATTGTTTGCAGTTTTTTTAAGTGCACTATTTATCCCAATGATTGTAAAATCATTTAATTTGATAGATGAAAAACCATTGGGTGGTGTAATTATAAGTACAGAGCAACCGGTCATTACTGACAGTACTTGGTTTAATGGTAGTTTTCAGCAACAATACGAAAAATATCTAAACGAGAACATTGGTTTACGCAAAACATTTATAAGGTTAAATAACCAAATAGATTTTTCGTTTTATGACAAAACTAGTGCCGAGAAAGTGGTAATAGGAAAAGACAATTATTTATTTGAGAACAACTATATTGATGCAACAACAGGCAAGGATTTTATTGGAAATGAGAAGGCAAATAGTCTTGTTGCCAAAGTCAAAGAAGTTGAGGAAAGTCTTGAAAAGATGGCAATTAAAATGGTAGTTGTTTTTACTCCTGGCAAGGCTACATTTTTTAAAGAATATATTCCAGAAAAGTATTTTTCGCATGGGGCTTTTCCCACAACTAACCATAAGGTTTTAACAGAACTTTGTGAACAGGAGCAAATAAACTACATCGATTTCAACTCATGGTTTCTTGAAATTAAAGACACAAGTACATATCCTCTTTTCCCAAAAGCAGGAATACATTGGAGCTATTATGGCATGTATCTATGTGTTGATAGTCTGATAAAAAAGATTGAAACAGACATTTCAAAAGACATTCCGGATTTGTTTGTAAATAGTATGGAAATCAGCTCTGAGCAACGCGATCCTGAATACGATCTGGGGAACCTTATGAATTTGCTCTATCCTATTAAAACATACGATTTGGCCTATCCTCAATTTTCTTATAATCAAGAAAATAAATATCGACCTAAAGTATTGGTTATTGGCGATAGTTTTTACTGGAATATATATTTTAGTGGCATCCCGGCAAACATTTTTAACTCTCTCGACTTTTGGTATTACAACAGCCAATGCTACAATGATGGAACTAATAAATCTGCTTATGAAATAGTAAGCATCGACTACCTTGAAACGATTAAACAATTTGAGTATATCATAATTTTACAAACAGATGGTGGGTTAAATAATTTTGGATTTGGATTTTTTGATAAATTCCTGCGCTCTGTTAATCAAGGTGAGATTCCTGCCGAAATAAGAGTTTACATGGATCAGATTTTAAAAGATCAAAACTGGAAAAGCCATGTTGAACAAAAAGCGTCAGAAAGAGGAATAAGTTTTGATGAAATGCTATTTCTTGATGCTCAGTATATGTATGAAAACGAAAAGCAAAAAGAAAATTAGTTTGACAACTATTCCGGATAAACCTAAAATAGTTTTATTCACATCAATTACAATTTGGGCAATACTTATAATTGCTTATATCTTTTGCTTGCCGAGCCCTTTATTTAACAACCCCTATTCCACCGTTGTTCTTGACAAGAATGATTTGTTGATTGGGGTAAAAATTGCAGATGATGGTCAATGGCGATTTCCAGAAACGACAGAGGTGAGTGACAAATTTGAAAAGTGCATTTTAACATTTGAAGATAAGCGATTTTATTACCATCCGGGCTTTGATCCAATATCGATAGGTAGAGCAATCAGACAAAATATCATAAGTGGTGAAATAGTTAGTGGTGGTTCTACAATTACAATGCAAACTGTTCGTTTATCACGTAAGGGAAAATCCCGAAACTTCTACGAAAAACTTGTAGAATTGATTTTAGCTACACGATTAGAACTACAGTTCTCCAAAAAGGAGATTTTATGTATTTATGCCTCCCATGCGCCTTTTGGAGGCAATATTGTTGGTATCGAAGCTGCTGCATGGAGATATTTTGGCCGAGATCCCAATCAGTTATCATGGGCAGAAAATGCAATGCTTGCAGTATTACCAAATTCACCTTCGATGATTCATACTGCAAAAAACCGAGACTTACTAAAACAAAAGCGCAACAAATTACTAAAAGACCTACAGTTGTTAGGCTATTTATCGGAAACTGAGTTGGAGCTGGCATTGGAAGAGCCAATTCCCGATCATCCGCAACCCTATCCTATGCATGCCTATCATCTAACCGAAAGAGCAGCAAATGAGTGTAGCAATGACGAATTTGTAAAAACCACAATAGATTTAAACTTGCAAAAAAGAGCAAACGAAATTGTTTTTCAATTTAATAAAAGATATTCTCAAAACGAAATTAACAATATTGCTTGTCTGATACTTGAGGTTGAAACCGGCAATATTAAAGTATATATTGGCAATGCCGACATAAGCAGCGATAATCCTGAGAAAGCTGTTGATATGATTACTGCAAATCGCAGTACCGGAAGCATTTTAAAACCATTTTTATATGCTGCAATGTTAAGTTCCGGCGAGATATTACCTAAAACTATTCTAAAAGATATCCCTACAAAGATGGGTAGTTTTTCGCCAGAAAACTTCAATCGCGAATTCGACGGGGCTGTTCCTGCTGATGAAGCTTTGGCGCGTTCATTAAACATCCCTTTTGTTTATTTATTGAAAGAATACGGTATTATGCGCTTTCAGTATATTTTAAAGAGTTTACAACTAAACACAATAAACAAAAGTTCAGAGCACTATGGATTATCTTTAATTCTTGGTGGTGCAGAATCGAGTTTATGGGACATTTGTTCTGCATACGCATCGATGGCTCGAAGCTTAAAGCATTTTACTATTTCAAATTCGCGTTATCTTACTGGGGATTATCATAAGGCGAAATATACATTTGCGAATGATTCAAAAGAAACTTCTAGAGAGAAAGAAACTAGTTTTTTATCGGCGGCCTCAATTTGGCTGAGTTTTGAGGCAATGACTTCGGTAAATCGTCCGGGGCAAGAAAGAATGTGGAGAAAATTCACATCTCGACAAAAAGTTGCATGGAAAACCGGAACTAGTTTTGGGTTTAAAGATGCATGGTCGATTGCTATCACACCTGATTATGTAGTTGGGATTTGGGTAGGAAATGCCAGCGGAGAAGGAAGAGCCGGAATTACCGGACTAAATGTAGCAGCACCTGTCCTTTTCGAAATCTTAAACATTTTACCGGATTACACTCGTTGGTTTGAACAACCTTTTGACGATATGGTACAAGCAGAAATTTGTTCTCGCAGCGGTCAAATTGCAGGTCCCGATTGTCCCGAGAAAGATACTTTATGGATTCCGACATGCGGAGTTAATTCCGAGATGTGCGAGTATCATAAAACAATACATTTAGATCAAACAGGAAATTATCGAGTTAATTCCGACTGCTATCCTATTGACCAAATGATTTCTCAATCGTGGTTTGTTCTTCCGCCAATTATGGAAGCTTATTACAAACAAAGGAATCCATGGTACTTAAGCTTGCCTCCGTATCTTGAATCATGCAGCGATCACAATATGCAATCAACAAATGTTATGGAACTTATCTACCCTAGTCAATTGTCACGTGTACATATCCCTATCGAATTAACAGGCGACACTTTGCCGGCAGTTTTTAAACTAGCGCATCGTGACGAAAATGCAAAAATTTATTGGTACATCGACACTAAATACATTGGACAAACACAAGACTACCATGAGATGCCTATAAAACTAACTTCCGGCGATTACACATTAAATATTATGGATAATAAAGGAAATAAAATTAGTAAGCGGTTTATTGTTGTGGATAGGGATTAATCTGTCTATTCGGCAACAAGTTCCAGTATTTGATCAACAGAAATATCTGATATTGGATTTTTATCATCTATCATCTTCTCGAAAAGTTCGGTTTTTTCATTTTGTAGTTTAATGATTTTTTCTTCGATACTATCTTTGGTAATAAACTTATAAACAAAGACATTTTTTGTTTGTCCTATTCTATGTGCTCTGTCAAATGCTTGATTTTCAGCCGCCGGATTCCACCACGGATCAAGCATAAAAACATATTCAGCAGCTGTTAGATTCAACCCAACCCCACCTGCTTTTAATGACAATAAAAAAACGTGATAATCAGGATTATTCTGAAAGATTTCTGTCTGTTTTTGCCTATCCTTTGTGCTCCCATCAAGATAGCAATACTTAATTTTATTTGAATCCAAATAGTTTTTATACAGTTTTAGATGTTCCACAAAGCTGCTGTATATCAACACTTTAGAGTCTTTAGAAACAATTTCGTTTATTTTTAGACACACAGAATTATATTTTCCCGAATCTCCCACAAAATCATGATCCACTAAAATTGGATGATTTGAAGCTTGTCGAAGCCGCATAAGCCCCTCGAGGAGAACGACTGAATTTAGTTTTCCATTTTTGCCAATATTATCGATAAATAAATCACGATACCTGTTTCTCAATTCACGATAAAACGATTGCTGCTCGGGAAGCATATCGGAGTATTCTAACAAAATCGTTTTATCAGGCAAATCGTTTAAAACTTCACTCTTTTTACGACGTAATAAAAATGGGTTAACTAATTTATGATATAATTCGGGGTTTCCTTCTTGTTTAAATGATCTCACAAAATGATTATGCGATCCGAGCATTCCCTGATTCAAGAAATTCATTTGCGACCACAAATCCGAAATAGAGTTTTCCAATGGAGTTCCGCTTAAACACAAATAGTTTTTTGCCTGCAATTCATAACAAGTTTGGGCAGTATCTGATTTTGGATTTTTGATATATTGCGACTCATCTAATATGCAATAGTCGAATAAATAATCAGAAAAAATAGACTTGTCACGTCTCAAGACTGAATATGTTGTAAGAATTATATTGTATTTTTCGAAATGCATTGAAGAGTCAGACCTATTTATTCCTGTATGGTTCAACACTCTGACCCCTGAACAAAACTTGTTTATTTCATTCATCCAATTGTGCACTAAACTTGTTGGTACAACAATAAGTATCTGCCCCCTACCTTCGTTTACCAGCCACTGAATAAAAGCTAGTGCTTGGATTGTTTTTCCAAGCCCCATATCATCGGCAAGGCAAACACCTAAATTTATATCGTCAACTACCCTAAGCCAATTATATCCGTATTTTTGATAATGTCTTAGTTCTGCTTTAAAATTGGCAGGAATTGGAAACTCGACAGGATTTTGCAAATTAAAAAACCTCCTGAGATTTTCTTTTACTTTAATATTTAAGCTATTTCTACTTTCGAGCTCCTGAGCAATTCGCAACAAATGTTTTCCTACAACAGGCTTACCATCAACAGTTTTAACAAACTTAAAAATTGTCAAATATTCCTGTAACCAAGATTCCGGGATTTGAGCCAGTTCACCATTTGGAAGCAAAAACGAAGTTTTGCCTTTTTGTATAAGGCTAAGAATTTGTAAGAATGGAATAACAAAATCTCCAAAAACGACTTTAGCTCTAATATCAAACCAATCATTGTTTTCGTCGAGTAATATTTCGATGTTTCTTTCTCCCAAGAAGAGCTTTTCTGGATCTCTACTTTTATTCAAATAAACAATTTCGACTCCGAGAGAATTAATTTCGGCATGATTTTGCGACACCCATTCCAATCCGTCATAAAGAGGCATTCGCTTACTGCCAAATTCAAAATTAACTCCTATTTTTTTTAAACTATCGACAATCAAGTTTTCGTTATGATAATCTCTGATAACATTTTCAATAACAAAGCCATTTTGAGTGGAATATTTGACCCCGCGACCTTGTTTTCCAAAGGTAAAGACAAAATCTTCGTAATAAAACTGCAAATCGAGAAGAGCATCTGAGGCATTTTCATCACTTGTGTCGAAAAGAGTTAACTGTGTTTGCTGATTAACTTCTTTAACTTTCAGTTTTACTGCTGTCAACTTATCGACGACATTTATCTCAAAACCATTAGGTATTACTTTATTCGATTTAACAAGAGGTAAGATTATCTTTTCGACATAGTCTTTAAAGTGTTTTTCATCAACTACAATATGATCCTTAGTAAAAAAGGGGATTAATTTTGCGCCATCAACTCCAGATTCAAATTCATAAATTCTATTTTTTATCAGAATTCTTGCTCTATTTCGTGACACCAATTCACCACCCATCAAACTTAACTCGCGTGAACCAACATAAGCCTTTAAAACATACTGAAATTGATTCTCGGAGTAATTAAAATAATAAAATACTTCGGGAAGATCTTCAACAATTTTTATAACCGGCCACATAAATGGAAAATTTCCTTCATTCAAATAAAGTCTCTTTTCTTTAATTCTGGTAAAGAATAGATTTTGCTTTTCCGAAATAAAATTAGCTATATAATCACGTAATCCAATAGTTTTAACACTTGCATTACGCGTCATGAAAAATGAATTATAAAAAGTTTCCCAATCCTTAATCTTGGGTTCTTTAATGAGTGTTAGCAGGAACGATTTTTCGAGTTTAAAACACACATCTATGAGCGCCTTATCATCCTCGTCAATAATCTCTGAATAGTTAGACAAATTTGTTTTAGACACTCTAACACAATTAACACCCGGCTTATTCGAATCGTCAAATTCAACAGCATAAGCCTCAGGAGAAAAACCAAATTTCTCGAAACGACTAATCAAATAAACAATTTCAGTTTTCATTAAAGTAAAAATATTATACCGGCAAAAATAATAAATTGGTGTAAACTGAACATAATTAAATATAGGTCAACATCGTACTTTTTACTATTTTTGCAAATAAAACAAAAATAAACATGAAAATACAACATAACGCAGCATTTACGGAATCGCTTGCAATTCACTTTGTTGGAAACAAAAACAACGATGAGAATTTAATCATGTCGAAAAGAGAAACAAGTTTTTCAGACGAAATGGGCTTATTACTTAAAGAATACCTTTTTTCTGCCTTTAAACTAGATGAGTTATATCATTTTTATCACGAATCGGAACTAGAGCTAAACGAAGTATTTACTTATGTTAGCAAAATCTTTGATAATAACGATGAGCTTTTTGAACAAAGCAGAAATTTAGCGATGCACTTATTTCGTCAGACAATGCATCCAAAAATCAAAGCCGGAGAATTTTACACTATTCTGTTTAGAGATTGTGAAATAAACGGTGAAAGTGTTGACGCAATCGGACTTTTTAAAACAGAAAATAAGGATACCTACTTTAAAGTTCGCGAAGAAAACGATAGTTTTGTGTTGGATAATGAACCAGGGATAAACCTAAAAAAACCTGATAAAGGCTGCCTGATTTTCAACACTCAAAAAGATGATGGCTACATAGTTGCAATAGTTGACAATACAAGTAAAACAAATGAAGCAATCTATTGGGTTGACGATTTTTTATGCGTGCAAAATCTCAAAAACGAGTATTTTCAGACAAAAAATGTAATGACATTTTGCAAAAACTATGTTAGTGAGAAACTTCCGGAAAAGTATGAAATATCTAAAGCTGATCAGGCAGATTTGCTAAATAAAAGCATGAAGTTTTTTAAAGAAAGTGAGATTTTTGATGTTAATCTTTTTGCCGATGAAGTAATTCAGACTCCTGACATTATAGAAGACTTTAAATCCTACAAAAGCGATTTTGAGACAGAAAATGCAGTAGATTTAGAACAAAGTTTTGAGATTTCGGGACAAGCCGTAAAAAGTCAGGCACGTTTTTTCAAAAGCATAATAAAACTTGACAAAAATTTTCACATTTATGTTCATGGTAAGCGCGATTACATTGAGAAAGGTTTTGATTCAACGAATGGACTCAATTATTATAAGTTGTTTTTTGAGAATGAGGAGTAGGTTTTGCAAATAGCACATAAAATTACTTGATTAAACCTGCATTATGCATTAGCAAATCTATTACGATTGCAAATCTCTTTATAATTAATAAATATCTCGAAGAACAGAGATATGGAAATAGTATTATTCAGGCTGCTACACCTCTAGAATTATCTTACAATTAACTTATGGTAAAGACTTTCACTCTCAGTATTAATTTTTAAGAAATAGACCCCTGGAGAATAGTTTCGAATATCTATTTTGCTTGTTTTCGCATTTTGATATTTTCTCTGAATCAACTCGCCGAGAGAATTGTAAACTTCGATACTTAAGATAAAATCATCAGCCAAGATATTAACAACTTCGCTTGCAGGATTAGGGAATACTGAAATTACTATTGATTCTATATTTTCTACTCCAACAGAATTCATAACTGTTAAAGAAATAGGAATAACGACAGTATCTGCTGAGGCAAACACATGTAAATTGCAATTGTACTCTCCCTGTGTTAAACCATGTGTGTCAAATTCCAAAACAATTTCATCTTCCTGTCCAATACCGAGATTACCGCTTGATGGATTTGTGCTAAGCCAATTTATTTTGGGTCCATAATTCATAAACATCAAAGAATCGCTTACATTATGCGGTTCTGCACCATATACTTCACCATGTAAAGTATAAGCAATTTTTAGATGACCTTCAAAATCTTCTACTATTCTGGCATAAACAGTGGCAGTTGCGGTTTCATTAACATGAATAACTCCCCAACTGTCGGGTTGTTCACCAAACCAATGAAATGTTCCACCATTACCGGCAACTCCAGCATCTAGTAATAAAGTATCTTCGGATTGATCATAAAAATCGGTTAGCGAATCAATTATAAAACCCTGTGGGAAAACCATAGTAATCTCTTTTATGTACTCAGAATCAGGAGAAGTGTTAAGGACTGAAAAATCCCAAGCCACAGTATCGCCGACATAAAAGCTAACACCCGTACTTGACATATATGATCCAACAATACTTCGCGAGCCTCTTAACCAAGGAACATCAGCCACAATTTCTAATTCATAGTTTATTATTCCACCTCCCATATTTGAAATTGTAATAGTTTCTGTTGATATCTCATCTGGATACATAGTCTTAATAACTTCATCAACACTAATTACTAAAAATGGTTCTGCATCGTAAATAGATGGAAACTCAATTAGATCAACCCAAGCGCAATCATCATTAGAATCAACACTTCCATCTTTATGATATACCCATTTAAAATTATGTACACCAGCAGAAACATTATATGACTCTTGTCCCCATTCAACAATACCATCCCATCTTTCCTGCTCCATACCATCAATATAAAATGCCAAATAATCCCAATTGTTGTTATTTGCATCATCTTCGCAAGAAACTTTTCGATAAAAACTAATTGTGCCGGGAGCAATTACCTGCAACTCAATTTCCAACTCAGAATTTTGATTATGAGTAATTGCACCCGATTTTAGACAATTAGCTCCCTCAAAGGGTTCAACATCGGAAATAAACCATGGCAAATCTCCGCCATTTGTCCAATTATAGGATTCAAAATCTCCCGTTTCCCAATCTTCGAGTATTTGCCCTATACTAACGTACCCAATAATATCCTTTTCGTATCCGTTGGCGCCGGTAATATTAAAATTTAGAATTGCAACATGTCCCGGCAAACAAGCAGGATCAGCAGTAAAATTGTATCCCGCTTCATAAGACAATCCTGATTCCACCAGCCCAATATTTGCCATGTTTTGATTTATTGTTAAAAATGGATCGCTAGAACTAACAGTAATTATAACATCCTCCGTAAAAGTTCCGCCGATATTTTCGAAAATAAAATCTATATCACTAGTTTCTCCAATATCAAGTCGATTATTATCAGAATCATCAACAAAATACTCAACCAACTGAATATCAGCCGTATAAACAGGATAGATTATGTCAAACTCCCAAGCTCCCTGATCGCTGGTAGCAGTTAAATGAAGGGTTATTTCCTGTTCATCATAAAAATTAAAATTAAGATTAAACCCAAAAGCAGCATTACTTGTAAGTTCCTGCAATGGACTAAGAGTACCAATAGGTTCGCTGCCATCAATAATCGTAATATCAGCATTTTCACATGATAAATAAACATGAAGATTGGTTATTGCTGTTTCAGTAGCATTTCGCAAATCTATATTCATATCAACACTTTCGCCCCACTCAATAATATCGTTGTTAGGTGTTGTGATTGAGTAATCGATAATCAGGCCTTCTGTAGAAATGGGAATTGTTTTGCGGTCAATCATTCCTTTTGCGTCGGTAACTTTAAAATTTAAGGGATATACCAAAATCTCTTCTGTTGGCATTCCTGTTAGAGTACCGTCTTCTGATAAGGTGAAAATTTCAGGAATACTCATTGGTTCGAACTTATATCCAACAGATGAAATATTTTCAACTCCACCACTTTGAGGTGTTAAACTATAATTTGAAAGATTACCCAGAGAAAAACCTGAAGTCCAAACCTGATTTGGCAGTGGCTGACAATCGTTATAATAAATAGAAATAATACCGGAGCTTTCAATTTTGAGAGATACATCAATTCCAGTTGCTACCCATCGAATTATATAATAATCTGCATTGCTGACATAATATGTATCACATGTAGTATTTGATAAAAATGCAGCTATACATTTTCGATGCATGAAACTAACAGAATTATTGCTCCATTCATTATTGTTATATGGTATAGAATAGGATTCTCCCGAGAAATCAATATATCCCTTATTACTAAGGTAAAATCCTGAGTATGTTTCGTCATAAAACGGAAAATCGAAAGGTAAATCGATATATGTTCCTGTTAAGCTTGTTGTAGCATTTGTTAATGGAGCAATTATCTCACTCATTTGGTAATCGACATCAAACTCCCAACGATAAGGTGCTGTTCCTCCTGTCGCTTGCATTTGATGTGAATATGGATGATATACATTTGCGTTTGGAAGAACATCTGTAGCAATTTCGGGGGTATTGAAAACAGGAGTATGTTCTACACTTAAAGTTGTAACTCCATTTTGAACTATTTCCTGATTAGTTTGAGTCGATATATACTCAACAGGACTACCTGATGAATAATCAATCACAGAAAAGTCAATAACTTCGCCACTACCCCAGCCGTCATCATCGTTTTCTAGCACCTGAAAAAAGAATTTAGCTGGTGTTCCTGACTCTAAAATATTTAAAAATGGAGTAACATCAAGACCAAATTCAATATACCTTAATGCATCATCACTTCCGCCCTGCATAGCCTGATCTGCACCCTGAAAATCAAAAATGGGAAAACTCATATAGTTATCAGGTTCTGTTGCAGAAAGATTTGTACTAAACCCTGCCATTACTTTTATTCTTTGACGATTAGTATAATACAAATTGACTTTATATGTAAGTAATGGCGAATAATCCTTTATCGGAAATAGCACATTTGCTGTATTATTCCAGATTCCGCCCTGATTTGATGCTAAGGCTAAGGTTCGGTACATCATCCATCCATTGTATGGACTACCATAAGTATTATTCATTTTGAAGCCTCCGATTTCCCAATCTCTAACATCAATTATACCGTCATTATTCAAATCTATATCATTTGTGTACTGACCATCACCGTTATAGTCCCATCGAATAGAATCGTTATAGCCAGTTATTGTCATGGCGTGATTTGGCGAGGTTCCCCATGCTGTTACAACTTTTTCGCCGGCATGTTCAGTACCTGTTGGCAAGGTTGTCGATGGATTCTGGTGCTGTGAATAAAAAAATGCAATTCCACCAATATCGGAACCATCGAGATGATCGTTTAACCAATGCTTGAGAGTTAAAATTCCTACTTCGTCTGAACAATTTATTGCATAAGCCTTACTTATACGATTATGCATCGCATCATAATATAAATCGTATCCGGTCATAAAACGGCTTGAGCCACCAAAATCATGAGTTCCACCATAAGTTTCCATATTTGGATTGCCAACCATTTTCAAAACGGTTAAGCTATGATAATAGCTGGCTCCATGATAACCATATCCCCCATTTTCCCAATTCCAGGTGAAGTGTGTTGGATATTTATTCTCAGTCAAGCTACCATCAAGGTCTCTGACGCGATTCATCTCATAAGTAAAGCCATTACCAACACTTGCAGCCTGTCCACAACTCAAACCCGACTGCAAAAACAAACCGGAATAGCATTGCTGAGTCGTATTGTCAATCTCGTATGGAATTGACTTGTTTCTATAATGCGAAGGCATTTTTAACTCAGGAAGGCTCGCTAACTCAACTTGTTGTTTACTACTAAGAGATGTTAACTCAGGCTGATTAGTATTATTATCCTTTTGAGAAAACAAAGAGAATCCACTAATCATCAAAACCAAAACAAAGAATAAACTTTTCATCAATAAACTATTTTTTAAAACAAAATTTTTGAGTTTCTCGAAAAAATATCTAATTTTTAATAATTTTTTTAATCCAAACATCTTTACCATAAACTATCCGAATGGAATAAAAGCCGCTATCAAAATCACCAATATCAACAAAAACATTCATATAATCAGAATACATTTTTTGAAATATAGTTTGTCCATACACATTACAGACGTAAATAAATACATTTTGGTCGGTTGGATTCTTGATTTTTACAACAAAATTCCCTGTTGTGGGATTTGGAAATACTTCTACCTCGTTAAAGTCATTATAAACTTGATATATGTCAGTTGTAATATCAAATTTTTGAGTATCAGAAATACCATTATTATCAGTAACTTTAACTAAAACAGGGTAATTTACTAAGTCTCCTAAAGTCCCATACAAAACCCCACTTTGATTAACTCCTAATCCTGCAGGAATAGGATAAGGTTTAAGCGTGATTAAAGAATTGGCAGGAGGAATTTCATCTAACCATGCAAAAATATTATCTGATTGGTTCCCATAACTTATGCCACTAATATTTGTGTAAATAGTTTTTAGATAAATAGATCCATATACAAATTCAACTGTGCCATCAGAAATAAGATTACAACCAAAATCAGCTGTTGTCCATGGTTCCGACCACTTATCAGAGCATTGCCACCGAATTTTAACGGTATCTTGAACGTATTCATACCAAATTCCATCACCGGTTTCAAAATCGCACACCATTGAGTACCGAGCAAAAGGCGCTATAATACTTTCATTAATAAACATTGGTTGTTGTATATACTTAAACTGTGTCCAAACATTTGTGGATGAAAGAGGCAAGATATAACCGTCTGAATGAATTTTTATTTCATTGGTTGTGGTATAACCAAAAGGAAAGTCAAATGGCAAACTAAGAGTTACCGCATCGTCAAAATCCTCATTGGGAGTTAGTTTTGTTCCTTCAAATTCAACAAAAGATCTGCTTGAATTTATTTTATCAAAGTATGGTAACAATTCCCATTTATGAGGGGTTGTACCTGATTGGTATTCTATCTCTTTCCATATAGGCGCACCCGAACTTAAAACCGGCAAATCTTCTGTCAATATCTTTGGGGTATATAAATCATTTAATGTTGCATCGACACTAATAACAGTTTTGGAGTGATTAACAATATCTGTAACATTAATATATTCAAATCCATTAGGAGTAGTTCCAGTATAATCAATCACTTCAAACTCTAAAATCTCGCCATTATATATATTATTTTCATCAGACTCATCAACAACCAAAAAGATTTTTGCTTTATTCTCAGAGTTAAAGTATTGCAATAAAGGTGTAATATCTAATCCTACTTCCAAAGTTTTGTCTGCTTCGGTTCCACCACCTTGCATATACTTGTTTCCGCCTTGATAGTTTAGAATTGGAAAATCGATAATGTGCTCCCAAGTTTCAGCTTCTAAATCTCCACTAACAGCAACTTTTACTTTAATTCTCTCGCGCGAAGTATGCTTAATTTTCACTCTTGCAGTTAGCAGTGGAGTATAATCAATAGTTGGTTGAATTATGTGCACATAATTATTCAGGATACCTCCGGTTGGATATTCATCAGCCATACATTTGTACATTATCCAACAAAAGCCATCGCCTTGCCAGGTTGGGCCAAAACTCTCGGCAAGTTTGAAAGCTCCTTTTTCCCAGTCTCTCACATCTATTTGTCCGTCAGCGTTGAGGTCAATATCGTTAGTATATTGTCCATCACCATTATAATCAAAGCAAGCATTATCATCATACCCCACAATTGTTCGAGCATGTAAAGCATCATCTCCACATTTTGTTATAACATAAGCACCTTCTTGAGATGTTCCATTAGCAAAAAATGTAGCGCCTCCTGCTGCGATATTTGCTAAAAATGTTCCGGTTCCACCATAATATCCGGATCCAAAATTATCATAAATCCAAGATTTTAAAGTTGTTATTCCTGAAGACGAATTAGTCCTGATACGGTAATAGTTTTTTATTCTATTATGCATTAGTTCATAATAATTGTCATATCCCGAAAGCCATAACGAGGAGTCACGAATTATATCAGCTTGATTATTTGAAAATTTAGGAACTCCAAGCTGCTTCATCATCTCCATAGAAATGATATAATTATCGCCAAACCACCCATTGCCACCATTACCCCAATTCCAAGGAAAATATATTGAAAACTGATTTTCAGGCGAATCAGAACTAATATTTTTCATTTTATTTGTCTCAAAAGTCATCATATAATATGATGCTGCGACCTGATTACAAGCCCAATGAGTTTGTGAATATAAGGGTGGAAAAAAATCAGATCCTGACAAATCAAAACCTGTAGGCAAGAGCTTTTCGTATTTAGCAACAGCTTCGTCGGTTAATCTGATATAATCACCTTCGATTACATAATTCTGTTGAGAAAAAGACAAAGTCACGCAGAGCAAAAATCCAAAAACAAATCCTATTTTTTTCATCTTAAAAAAATTAATAACACAAGAAAAATCTCTAAACAATTCAAATCAAACCAAAATTGCAAGTTCCTTGAAAATTTAACTATACCTTTCTTTTTCCAACGCGCCCCTGCGTCCCTGAAGGGAGGCCTGCGCGCTCATCAACGTTCAAATTTTTGAGTTTCTCGAAAATTTACCTATACTTTTTTTTTTTTGCAAGATAACGATTATTTACTTCATTTATCATAATTTTGTGAAATATAATACAACAAGAAAGAGATGGACTACAATCTGATATCAGAGTATAAACCAACAGGTGATCAGCCCCAAGCAATACAAGATCTCACAAACGGGATTTTACAAGGACTAAGGCATCAAACTTTATTAGGTGTTACTGGAAGCGGAAAAACTTTCACAATTGCCAATGTAATTAGAAATATTGGACGCCCTGTATTGGTTTTGAGTCACAATAAAACACTTGCAGCACAGTTATATTCAGAATTTAAAGAGTTTTTTCCGCAAAATGCTGTTGAATATTTTGTATCTTACTATGATTATTACCAACCCGAAGCGTATTTACCTATCACAGATACTTATATAGAAAAGGATTTATCAATAAATGATGAGATTGAGAAACTTAGGCTTAGCACCTCTAGCGCACTTCTTTCGGGACGTCGAGATATCATTGTAGTAAGCTCTGTCTCATGCATTTATGGTATTGGTAATCCTGACGATTTTCATGCAAACACGCTAGAAATACATCGTGAACAGAATTATGGAAGAGATATTTTGCTTCGACATTTGGTTGACTCGCTCTATTTTCGATCTGATATTGATTTTAAAAGAGGTAGTTTTAGAGTAAAAGGAGATACTGTTGATGTTTTTCTTGCCTACCATGATATTGCAATCAGAATTATTTTTTGGGATGATGAAATTGAAGAGATTTACTCATTTGAACCTTATTCCGGTGATAAAATTGAACAATTAGAATCTGCAAAAATTTATCCGGCAAATATATTTGTTACTACAAAAGAACGAATTAAGGAAGCTATAATAGAGATTCAGGACGACATGATGGCTCAGGTTGAATACTTTAAGAGTATTGGTAAACCACTTGAAGCAAAAAGACTAAAAGAAAGGGTTACTTTTGATTTAGAAATGATTAGAGAACTTGGACATTGCTCAGGTATTGAAAACTATTCTAGGTATTTTGATGGTAGAAAACCCGGCACTCGTCCTTTTTGCCTTATTGACTATTTCCCTGATGATTTTATTACAATTATTGATGAAAGTCATGTTACCATCCCCCAAATCGGTGCGATGTATGGAGGAGATAGATCTAGAAAAGAAAATCTTGTAAATTTTGGGTTTAGATTACCTGCTGCAATTGATAATAGACCATTAAAATTTGACGAGTTCGAAAATCTAATGAATCAAACAATTTATGTAAGTGCAACTCCTGCAGATTATGAATTGCAGAAGTCAGAGGGTATTATTGTGGAACAAGTCATAAGGCCCACAGGCTTAATTGACCCTGTTATAGAAATCAGACCATCCGAAAATCAAATTGATGACTTAATGCATGAAATTAACATCAGAGCAGATAAGGATGAAAGAGTCTTGGTTACAACTTTAACAAAGCGAATGGCAGAAGAACTCACGAAATATTTAAGTAAATATCAGGTAAGATGCAGATACATACACTCCGAAGTGGACACTTTGGAAAGAGTACAAATTTTATCGGATTTAAGATCAGGTTTGTTTGATGTATTAGTGGGAGTAAACCTATTGCGAGAAGGACTCGATTTGCCCGAAGTCTCCCTTGTCGCCATTATTGATGCAGACAAAGAAGGTTTTTTGCGTTCGGAAAGGTCACTAACACAAACTGCCGGTCGTGCAGCAAGACATTTATCTGGAAAAGTTATTATGTATGCTGATAAAATAACAGGTTCAATGCAAAGAACGATTGATGAGACGAACAGAAGACGTATAAAACAGATTACATACAATGAGGATAACAACATTACTCCTACACAAATAATTAAAGCACAACGACAAACTATCGGACATAAAACTCCTGCAAATCCAAAAGATTACACAATTGAAACAGAAATGAGAATTGCTGCCGATCCTGTCATTAAATATATGGATGCTAAAGCTCTCGAAAAAGCTCTAAAAAACACAAAAAAACAAATGGAAGCAGCTGCATCGAAGCTCGATTTTGTCGAAGCAGCAAGGTATAGAGACGAAATGTACGCTCTTGAAAAACTGTTGAAAACTAAACAATAAGTGTTGAAACAAATTGACCAAAAAAACTTGTTTAAAAACTATTTTACTATACCTTCGACGAATCAAATAATTATATTTTATAAAACAAAAACCAAATAATTATGAATCCACTTATTATCACAGGAAATGACCTAAAAATTGAAAACGTGGTTGAAGTAGCACGTTATGGCAGAAAAGTTGAACTAGCTCCCGAAGCTCTCGAAAGAATTAAAGTTTGCCGAGCGATGCTTGAAAGAAAAATTGAAGCCAACGAAATAATGTACGGTGTTAACACCGGCATAGGTGAATTTTCAGAGGTTGTTCTTGATGACGATCAAGTAAAAGAGTTTCAAAAATACTTGGTTTATAATCATGCTGCCGGAATTGGCGATCCTGCACCAATCGAATACATTCGGGGTGCAATGTTGGGTCGTATAAATGTTCATGCCCATGGGAATAGCGGAATACGACCTATAATAACACAAACATTAGTTGAGATGCTCAACAAGGGCGTTACTCCTTTCGTATGTCAAAAAGGTTCGGTTGGTGCAAGTGGTGACCTAGCTCCTATGTCTCAAATTGCTTTATTATTAATGGGCGAAGGAAAAGCATATTTTAATGGCGAATTGCTTGATGGAAAAGAAGCTATGGACAAAGCCGAAATAGAAATTCCGGGGCTAAAAGCTCGCGACGGTTTAGGAACTATAAATGGCTCAAACGTTCTTACTGCAATGAGTGCCATTTTTCTTGTTGATGCAAACAATTGGTTAAAACAAGCCGAAATTGCAGCTGCTATGTCACTAGAGGCTCTTAGAGCAAATATGAAACCTTATACTGCCTTACTACATGAAGTTAGAGGTTTTAAAGGAGCCATCAGATCTGCTAAAGCAATTGAAAAATGTGTAACCGGCGGTGACCTCAAAGAAGGTAGAGTTAAGTGCAAAGTTCAGGATGCCTACTCGATGCGTTCAACTCCTCAGGTAATTGGTGCGGCACACGATGCTCTTGCTTATGCAAAATCACAAGTAGAAATCGAACTTAACGGAGTAGGCGACAATCCTATTTTCTTCCCGGACAAAGACCTGGCTCTTTCAGGTGCAAACTTTCAGGGAACTCCGGTTTCTGTACCGATGGATATGGCAGGATACGTTATTACCATGGTTTCTGTTTTATCGGAAAGAAGGCTTAACAGACTTAACAATCCTGCTTTGAGTGTCGGACTTCCGGCATTCTTAACCAAAGGTGCCGGTATGTTCTCAGGCTTAATGCTTAGCCAATATACCGCCGATATGCAAATTGTTGAACAAAAACTATTATCTGCTCCGGCTAGCATTCAATCAATTCCTGCTGCTGCAGATCAAGAAGATTTTGTCTCGATGGGGATGAATACTGCAATTAAAAATTTCCAAATATTAGATAATGCTTATGGTATCTTAGGAATTGAATTTATGGCTGCTGCACAAGCTCTCGATTTTAGAAAAGAAGAAATAGACAATTTTGGAAAAGGGACTACAAAAGCTTGGCAAACTGTTCGTAAACATGTCGATTTTCTCGATATTGATCGTCCGTTATATCCTGATCACACAAAAATGAAAGAAGTTGTGAAGTCTTGCGAAATTCTAAATGAAGTTGAGGCTGAAATTGGTAGCCTAGAGTAAAATTAGACTCAGATCATAAAAAAATTGGCCCAGTGAAAAAAATACGCTGAGCCATTTTTTTATCCAATATCTTTTATTTATAGTAATTGTTTAGGTGGATACAAATAAGTTGACTTACCAATATATTGTCCCTACGGGACAAGTGGAAAGGTATGAGACTTTATACCGATATATTGTCCCTACGGGACAAGTGGAACAGTTCTTAATTTTCGTTACAGAGATGTTGTTTACTTCTACTTAGCCTCCTTGTTATTGCAAAAACGCATTCCAAAATGCTCATAATCTTTCCATAACCTAAATAATTACTATTTATCAACAATATAAATCTCAACTCTCCTATTCAAATCTTCTTCTCTTGCTGAGCGCTCTTCGGGAAATCGTTTAAATTTAGATCCAAAACCAATATAAGACATACGTTTCGCATCTATTCCGCCCTCAATTAAGTAATCATAAACGGCTTTTGCTCGGTTTGAACTTAATTCATAGTTTTGATTTATACGGTCATATCCATCCAAATCGTCATCCTGACAACAAATATGCCCTTGAATTTCTATTTTTAAATCAGGATGTTGTTGCATTGCAAGTAATAATTGCTTTAGTGCCATCTCAGATTCCGGCTTAAAAAGTGGCGTTCCGCCCTGAAAGAGGATATTATCCAAAACAATATTTTCACCAACAACTAAATTCTCGTCACTTAAGTTTGCAAAAATTGGAATCACTTCCGGTTGTTCTACAACTGTAACGCTGTCTGAAGTAGTCTCAATAATGACAGCCATCTTTTCTGTCTGGATCTCCTTATATTCGTACTCTAGTTTTGTTACTCTGTGCTGCAATATCCCTCTATCATCAGGATTTCGACGATTTTCATTTGAACTAAAAGGATGAATTCCCATCCCCTTACACTCCGTAATTAATTCGGGTTTAACTCCTTGAGATATCAAATAGGTTCTAACTTGATTTGCCCTTCTTTGTGATAAATATTTATTGTGTGATACCGTGCCAAGAAAATCGGTATATGAATAAATTTTTATATTAACTATATCCTTTTTTGCAATATTACGAATTTCGTTTTTCCACTCTCCCTCGAGGCCTGCTGAATCTATACTATAATAAATCTTTAGAGTATCTGTCAACTGCGAGAAACCGGCACTTACAGAAAAAAGAAATAAAATAAAAACGAATAATTTTGACATACGCATAAACATTACAAATTGATTTAGTTTATAACTGTAAAGTTGGGGATTTTATTTTATTTATTCAACAAAACAAAAATTTATTTTTACTTTTGCACAAATATTTGGTCCCATAGTTCAACGGATAGAATAGCAGTTTCCTAAACTGTAGATCCAAGTTCGATTCTTGGTGGGATCACACACACAAAAAAAAGCGAATCAGAGACTTCTAATTCGCTTTCTATATTTTAATTAAGATTCGAAACCAGGTAAAGTTTCTTATTTAAGCTGAAAATTACTCAACTTCATAACCGATATACATAATTTCCAATCCCAATTTAATTGCTGACTCATTTTCACTTGAAAATTCTCTATCACCTATTATATCATAATACTCATCAGGCCAACTTTCTGCGGCATCACCTTCCGGCCATCCAACATAAATTCTATAACCATCAAACTTTTCGTTTAGATTAGTTACATATCCGCCATAATCCCAAGACAAACCATAAAATGTAAATTCTTTACCATTTGCTTCTTCTATTTCTGGCAAAGTTGATCCTAATTTCACACCTGCTTCAATAGGCAAAACAATTCCGCCATCATCTGCTAAATCACCCGTGCTAGTATAAAATGAATAACTGTTTTGAATGGATGCGATTTCCTCACAAGACTCATCCTTCCATGAAATTACAAGACTGTTTTTATTATTTGGATAAACAACAGTTACCCAACTTGTAACCGTACCCTCTTCGTAAGTGTATTGAGTTTTTTCAACATTTTCTTCTCCAAAATACTTAACAATTTGATCATGATTTTCGAAATTCAACACATCCTCTAAGGTTTTGATTTCTAACTTCGTAGTTTCTTCAGTAGTTTTCTCTTCATCTTTGTTTTCGTCAACCTCCTGAGTTGAATTATTACAGGAGAAAAAAACAAAAATCATTGAAAACATTGCCAAGGAATAAAATAATTTTTTCATATCAATATAAGTTTTAGTAATAAATTTATCTTCTCAAAAATATAACAAAAAAAAACATCCACAAAAGAAATCCCACAATTCTTTTGCAGATGTTGTAATGAAAAGCCGGACGAAAGGCTATCTCACTAACTTATAAGACTTTACGATATTTTCAACTTGGACTTTCATAATGTATATTGCATCAGACCAAATCGAAAAATCGACTTCTGATGAATAATCATCTAAGTTTTGATTAAACAATTGTTTTCCCGTAATATCAAATATACATACATTTGATATTTTTTCGCTATTTTCAATTTTCAAAATATTACTTTCATCAAAATAATAACTAAACTCAGCAAACTGAGATTGAGCAACAGATGTTGTTCCGACAAAAACGGTTGTACTTGATGCTGATTCGTTCCCTAATGCATCGGTTATCGTAACATTGTAAGTTGTTGTCGCTGTTGGACTAGCCATAGGAGTTTGAGAAGTATAATCATCAAGACCATATTCGCTGCTCCATTGAAAGCTATAAGGCTGAACGCCACCGCTTGCTAGAGCGGATAATTGAGTTGATTCTCCGGATGAGATAGAATATGTATCCTGAACATCAGTTTCCAATTGAGGAATTCCTGTTGGAACGGTTTCACCGATATTATCGATACAAAAATATGCAGGTGTATTTAAACCATACTCACCTGAGTCACTGGACAAAAGAATAAAAGTCAAACTATCTGTTCCTTCAGCCCAAGTTAAATCAACGTACTGCCAAGTATCAAATTTAAATCCATCTTCGGCATTTGAGAATCGGTAATCTGCTAAAATTATATCTTTACTCACTGCATAATATTCTGTTGTACTATATGCATTTATTCTTAATGTTAAATAGTGCTTTTGATTAGAGTAATAATCTCCATCAGCCATGTAAAGTGAGGAATTTGCATTTAACGACAAATACATTCCTGGAATACTTTCTGGCATTGTTTCTGGGTCAAATTTGATAACTGTAGGTATTGGACTATAGTCGCCCATCCAGTCAGAGCCAACAAATGAAACTGCATAGTTTGAAGAGCTATACACACCATTCCCCGACGCTGAAGAGTATTGATTTGTCCAATCAAATGTAGAATTGTCGGTTTCATTTGTGTAAGCAAAACCATCCCACATTCCATATTGCTGATCGTAATTGTTAAAAAAGCTTGCATAATTACTTGTAAAACTACCACTTAAATCGCTACCATTCCAGTGTGATTCCGGTTCAAGGCTCAACTCTTCAAAATCTAAAACAGTTTGCGCCATAACCGTTGTAACACCCATAATAATCGTCAAAATAAAAAATAAATTTCTTTTCATAATTTAAAAATTTTAATAAATAAATAAAATAA
>JAFGVU010000048.1 GCA_016937855.1 Bacteroidales bacterium
CTCGAAAGTTTCCATTCCACCGGGAAGGGCTTCGGCACAAGTGAATGTTACACTAGTTTCAACAACCGGGTCAAGAGATAAATCTGACATGTCAACTAATTCGAAATCAACAGTGTGTTCTGCATAAGAAAGGCCAGTTAATTCAATAGCATCGGTTGTAGTGTGATAAGCGGTAGCACCACCGTCAACAGAGTAAGCAATTTTGCCGTCTGTGCCTAAGTCAAAGTTTTCGACAGTGAAAGTAATGTTTACATCAGCAGCATAAATTGTTGAAGCATCTGCTGGGAAAGTAATAGTAAGAGCAGGATCTGTGCTTGGAATTTCGTAATTAACTGTTCTGGTAACAGTAACAACAGGATCAAGAGCAGCATTACTCATGTCAACTAATTGCATAACGATTGTGTTAGCACCTTCGGTAAGTCCTGCAACATTAACAGGGCTAGCAGTTGCATATTGAGCTGTGCCACCATTTAAAATATACTCTAAGCTACCGTCTGTACCAAGTTCAAAGTTTTCAGTTGAGAAAACGATGTCAACATTATCAACAGCAACAGTTGCATTGTTTGTTGGAGCAGTAACGCTAAGAGCGGGGTTTAAAACCGGAGCTCCCCAAGTTTCGAAACTAGGGTTTAAAAGTAGATTAGATCCGCCGTTTTCGGTGTAAGAAGCATTATCAATAATTACAGTAGCTGTACCAGCCCAGTCGGTAGATACATCATAAAATCTTAAACGAATTTGGGCAGTAGTTGCACCTGCAGGAACAGTACCTTCAAATGTTAGGTTTTGCCATGCATCAGTGTCAACAGAATAGTCACCCCACTGGTTTCCTGTGCTAAAAGATATAGCCATTCTTACACGACCTGCAAGGTCGAAATCGTAAACATCTAAAGTGTAAGAAAAACTCGCACCTTCGGTTACGTTAAAAACGTCAGACAAAATGTCTTGATTTGCATCGCTAGTCCATGTGACAGACATAGCAGAAGTTCCTTCACTAACTGTAGTAGTTTCTTCTACAACACTTATGTCTGCAGTAGCAAGCGTCCAATTAGTAGGTACTTCTTGAGCGATTAATGCTGTAAAAGCAAAAAACGCCATAAAAAGTAATGATAATTTTCTCATGATAAAATAAAATTTAGTTTATAAATAATTTAGTTTTGTTAAATCGAACAAAATGAATTACAAAATTAACAATAAATCTAATGCATACCTTTAATTAATGGTTAAGTTTTTAACAAAAAAAACGAAGATTGTTAACATAAGTACAATCTTCGCATTATTTTATAATCCTTAAAGGGAAAAATTAACTATTAGTTTTCGAGAATCTCGGGATCAACTAGGATTCTACCACAATACTCGCAAGGAATAATCTTTCTGCTTGATTTAATGTCGAGTTGTCTTTGAGGTGGTATCTTGTTAAAGCAACCGCCACATGCATCACGTTCGATACTAACAACAGCCAGTTTGTTAAGAGCATTGTTTCTGATTCTGCTGTAGGCATATAATAATCGTGGTTCGATATTTCCCGCAATAATTTCTCTCTCTTTGTTTAGTTTTTCTTCTTCTTTTTGTGTTTCGGCAATAATATTATCAAGTTCAGATTTTTTTGCATCGAGGTCTTTTGATCTATCGTCGAATTTTGCTTTTGATTCCTGAACCAATACATTTTTTAATTCGATGTCGGCTGTGTGTTCGCTGATTTTTTTCTCACAGAGCTCAATTTCTAAGTTTTGAAATTCTATTTCTTTTGTCAATGAATCATATTCGCGATTGTTTCGCACGTTATTTTGCTGCTCTGTGTATCTTGCAATAAGAGCTTCAGCCTCTTTTTTGCCGTTTTTGCGTGCAGCAATCTGACTTGTAAGTTGCTCAACTTCACTTTCGAGATTCTTTATCCTCGTGTCAAGACCTTCGATTTCATCCTCTAAATCTCTAACTTCTAAAGGTAATTCGCCTCTAGTAATTTTTATTCTGTCAATTTCAGAATCAATAAGTTGAAGTTTATAAAGGCTTTGAAGCTTCTCTTTTATGCTCATGCTTGAGGTTTCTGTCTTGGTTTCTTTCTTTGTCATCTCAATAATTTTTTATCGGATTCGTATTTATTTTTGAAAATTGGACTGCAAAGTTAGGATTTTTTTTCTTAATAATATCATAAAAAATTTCTTTTGTGTATTGCTCACTTTCAAAATGACCTATATCGATTATTAAAATCTTGTTTTCAGCTAAAAAATAATCGTGATATTTTATGTCGCCGCTTATAAAGACTTGCGCTCCAGCCCTGATTGCATGATTTATAAACGAGGCTCCGCTACCACCGCAGACAGCAATTTTATTTATTTTTCTTCCTGTAAAATTACCATGCCTTATGTTTGTTAATTCGAAACGGCTTTTTAAAATCGAGAGAATCTCACTTTCGTCTAATTCACTTTCTGTGTGACCAATCATTCCTAAACCGGCTTTTAAATATGAATTCTCTAATTTGTATATGTCATAAGCTACCTCTTCGTACGGATGAGCAGCAATTATTGAACTTACTATCGAGCTTTGTAGATACTCAGGAAAAATCATTTCTATTTTAACCTCACTTTCAAAATGGATCTCACCAATATTACCAACAAATGGATTAGCAGATAGGTTTGCTCTAAAGCTGCCTTCTCCTAAAGTGTTAAAACTGCACGAGTCGTAATTTCCAATACTTCCTGCTCCTGCATTTGTCATTGCTTCTCTTACATTTTTTGCATGGTCTTTTGGAACAAATACAGCGATTTTTTTAAGGATGTTTTGTTTTGGTGCCAGAATGGATAGATTTTTTAAACCAAGTTTTTCGCAAATCTTGTAACTAACACCTTTTTCAACAGAATCGAAACTCGTGTGTCCACAATAAATTGAAATGTCGTTTTTAATAGCCTTTATTATTGATTTTTCAACATAGTTTGAACCTGTAATCTTCTTTATTTTTCCAAAAATTAATGGATGATGAGATATTATCAGATTGCAAGCATTTTCAATTGCTTCGTCAATTACTTCGGGGATGATATCTATACATAATAAAATGCCTTTAATTTCGTCTTCGGGATTGCCAATGTTAAGCCCTGTGTTATCATAATCTTCTTGTAATTGTGGTGGTGCAAATTCTTCGAGCGCAGAGATAATTTCTTTTACCTTCATATTTTTGTTAAAGTTCGTTTTTTATTTCATTTAACAGCGTTTTAATCTCCTGAAGTCGTTTTACAACTTCAAAATTATTTTCAGTTTCCAAACGGTTGTCTTTTAATTTCTTTTTTGCTCCGTTAAGTGTCATGCCTCTTTCTTTAACAAGATGCCATATTAGATGAAAGTTTTCGATATCTTTAGCTGTAAACAATCGATTACCTTTTTTATTTTTTTTAGGTTTGATAATGTCAAATTCGTTTTCCCAATACCTTATTAGTGAGGTGTTTACGTTAAACATTGATGCTACCTCGCCAATTGAATAAAAAAGTTTATCGGTTTTGTTTGGCTCTCTTTCCATGGTATAGTTAATTTTATTCAAAAGTCAGAAAAAATATTAAGAAAAAAAAATATTTTAGAGATTTTTAATTTTTTAGTTAAGTTTAAACCGAATCCCTTGTCTTTGTGAAAATATAATGTGTATGTCACTTCGACTGGCTCAGTGCATCGCCTACGGACAAAAAAAG
>JAFGVU010000049.1 GCA_016937855.1 Bacteroidales bacterium
CTGTTTATTGAAGCTTTGTAGTGTCCGTCAGGTTTCGGTGTTTTGTCACCAAACCCTTGTTCTTTAAATCCTCGTATGTAATTAACCGACCATTTCAATTTCTGTTTCTGACTCCCGAAGCCAACTATCCAGTTAAATTCAGGCTTTTCGTTTACGGCTTCGTAATTTAATAGCCAGGAGGATTCTATTCCTCCTTTAACAAAAAAGTTTTTACTTAATAACACTTTTAGATGAATAGGAACAACTACATAGTGCATAGGGAGTTTGTCCCAACCTTCAGCATTAATAGGATATCCATCAGCATTATCGGAACCTGTATATACCGAATAATGTTGCTGCATATGTTTGTATCGGTAGGCAATGCCAATGTCGGCAGAAACCTTCCAGAAAATATCTCTTGAGGCATAAATGCCTATACCGGTCCCAAACCCGTTTTTGGTTGCCCAATCGTTAGTTGTATATGGAATTTCAGTTCGGTGAGGCATAAACCACGATCCTTCGGCCGTTATTCCAAATTCTGTTTTTTCTTGCGAAAAGGAGAGATAGCCTGCAAATAACAAGCATAGAATAATTGTAATCTGTTTCATGTTTTCTGTTTTTTGCTAAGCAAGGAAGCTCAATATAGAATTGAGCTTCCTATAACGCGATCTAATTAACGGTTAAATTTATAATTATATCGTGAGATATAAGTTTACCATTGCAAGAAAAATTATTTATGATCGGGGCAGTGCCCGGATAGGATGAAGGAATAGGGTCTAACGGCCAGGTAAAGTTCCATTGTCTTACATCAAGATATACATTTGAAAGTTCAGAATAATTTATTTGTGTGTAACCTGAAGCAGGAGTCATATTGACATAGCGGAGAAAGTAAGCTCCTTCATATGGATCGTAATTACCGCCCATATCATAACTTAGATGTTGATGACTAAAATAGCCTTTGGAATCGCGCCACCCAAATGTCCCTTTCTTCTCCTTATGAAAATACAGATAATATTTAAGGCCATTCTGTATTGTATGTAAACCACCATTGGGATTTGGTATTTCCATGGTAGCTTGACCATATTTAAAATAGAGTGTCCACCTTACTCCTCCGCCATCAGAATATTTTCTAATGCCGGGCACTACATCTCCATAATTAGTAGGGATTGTTGATTTCAATTTCTGGTATGCGTGTACCTTAACAACAGAGGTGTCGCAGTTCTCCGGATTACTTAAATACTGGCTTAATGTATTCTCTCTTCCATCAATTATACTAATTTGTGCATCCTTTTGAAAACAATATAGTACAGTACCAATCTTTATGATACCATCTTTATTTAGGATACAATCCAAAGAATAATCTAAAAAGGGATAACATAATGACGAATCTACCATATTAAAATAACCTTCTTTGACTAACTGCTCAGCATATCTTTTAGCATTGTCATAATCCTCAAAACCAGCCAGTTTATCTGACGCTTCAGCCCGAAACATTTTTGCAGATTTTAGTCCCATTTGATTTTCCCAAATGGATTGCTCTTCAAGGGATTTGTTTTGCAACATCAATCTTAAACTATCGGCAATTTCAAAATTTTTGACAACCAGATATCCATTTTCAGAATAAACATCAGGTTTAGTTACATCAAGCAACTGTTCATCGATACTTTGATCGATCAGAGCATCACTTTTCTCACAGGCATTAAAAATGCCTAAAGCTGCTATAATCATAGCAAACAGTAGTAATTTTTTCATTTCTTTGTTAAGTTTTATCGAGAAAGGAGCTACTACTTCTTACTCCGGGTTTATAAAATAAATTCAACCCGGCACCTGAAATGCCGGGTTACTTTTTTAGATAATCCGATTTGAGGTGTTTGTTTATAGCTACAAAGCTATTTCAAAAGTACCGTACAAATAATTCCCGTTGGAGTCTGTAAAACGGATTTCGTACATACCATAATCCCAACCGGAAACATTAATTGACAGGCTCTGTCGTGTTTGCGTATTTACAGTGTTTGTATAAACTAAACCTTCTGATACAGAAATAACTTCAACATTAATATCCCCAAGTGTCGATAAAAAATCAACATTTAAACTGTTTGAACTAATTGTTGCTTCAACAGGTGTTTGAAAAACGGATTTTGTAGTTGAGCTACCTTCCAAATAACCTTTTAGTTCAATTCTTTTTTCAGCATCATCTTCCGGGAGAGTTACATTTGAAGAATGACTTACCAGTGGAATTATAACAGATAATAAGAGACAAATTTTGAATAAATTTTTCATGATTTCTTAGGTTGTAAATTGTTTGGCACAAATGTATATGGACAAAAATTTCAGGACAAGGAAATTTCTGCTACATATAACTTTTTACAAGCTATTTAAAATCACAAAAACCACATTATCAACAAAATGCAATAAAAAAATATGTATTTCCATACAGCTTTTTACCCAATTTATTGTTAAAAAGAGGAGAAAATGGGACTAGTTTTTTGTCGCAGAACTCATAAAATCACAAATATTACCATAGGTTTTTATACCTAACTTTTTTCTTATCAAAGTTCTTTTTGCTTGTACTGTATTAATGCTGTAGTTTAATAATATTGCAATTTCGGTGTTATTAAAATCGACATACATTAAACAACAAATACGAAATTCGGATTCATCAAGCTGTGGAAATTGATTTTTGAACTCGTCAAAGAATCCATTGTTTAATTTGTTAAGTGTTTTATACAGTACATTCCAGTTTAGTTTTTTCTGACCATAAACTACCTCGTTAAATTTTCGTAACAAAGATTGTCCTTTTTTTCGTTCATCTTCTTTTAAGTAGCCCTCCAGTAAAGCGGCTTTTTTTATTATTCCAAAATGCTGAATTAAAACGTTGCGGAACGATTCTTCTTTATCATCAAAGCTTTTTGCTAATTTATTTAGTTGCCGTACTTTTTTTTCTGTTTCTTCTAATTGCTTTTTGTTTTTTTGGGAGCGTTTTAATAAACGAAAAATAAGTAATCCAAGAACTAAAATTGCTAATAGGAAAATTAATAAAATCCTTTGTCGCTCAATCAATAACTGTTTGTTCCGGTTTTCAATAAGCTGGAAGTTATATTTTTCTTCAAGCTCCAATATCGTGGTGTTTTTGTTGTCGTAGATAATTTCAGCAAGGTATTTATTGTAAAGTCTATTTTTGTCAAGTGCATTACGATAGTTGCCTTGATTTTCTTCAATGGAAGTCCAAGTATTGTAAATATTAGCGGCAAGATGGTTATTTTGCTCGGTAGGCATATAGTTTATAGCTTCTTGTAAATGAAAAATTGCCAATTCATTTTTATCCTGTAATACAAAAAGTTTGGCGAGATTTGCAGATAACCTTGCTTTATTAAGTGAGTCTTTTGAAAAAGCCAATGCTTCTTCAAAAAATGTTTGAGACTGTTTCCATTTTTCAATTTCCCTATAAGCAACCCCTAAGCTCTGTCGAACTTCTATCTGTTGGCTTTCAATACCATATTTATCAGCCAGGTACAAGCCTTTTTCATAATATAGAAAAGCACTATCAGTTTTTCCTGTAATAAGGAAACAGTTGCCTGTAAACCTAATACATATAATCTGGTTCCTATAATTATCTGCTTGATGAAAGTATTCCATTGCAGTTTTATAATGCCCTATTGCTTTATCATCAAGAAGCTGCTGATAGTAAATGTTGCCAATAGCACTTTGGCACAAACCTTTTAAATTAAGATCTTGACTTTGTTTTAAAAGCTGTTCGGTGTCTAGATATTGTTGTAATGCTTCTTCAAGTTTATTCTGTTCCTGATAAACCCTGCCACTATAAAATGTTGCCAAAGCTGTTTCTTCTGGTTTATCCCTATCTTGATAATAATCTCGAATTGTAAAAATTAAGGTATCGGCGGTAATATCTTTGTCACTTTTATATTTTGCCTGTAGTTGCACAAGAAAGTAATCGTAATACAATGATTTCGACAACGACTCAGGATTATTGACTTCTTCAAGTATTACCAGTACACTGTCGGGGTGAGTTTCTAACAAGGCTTCGGCTCTTTCAAGAATTGGCTCAATCTTTTTGTCCTGAAACCTACAGGAAACGCCAAACAACAGAAAACCGGTATATATTAAAATTAATGCTAGTCCTTTAGTCATGTGATTAAGGTTTTTTCAAATATAAAAAACGATTGGTAAATAGAAAATTATTTAAAGTTTGTTTGGGATCTAAGGCCGATTGTACTTGTCAATAAAAAATATAAAGAGAACTATTGTATTTTATGTATATCAAATACTTTCTCCTATGAATTGGCAATAAAAGCCATCAACCCCTCTCACAAAATACTTACATTTTCGAAAAACAAGCCCTCCGGGTTTTCAAAAGCTTCCGACATAAAGCCATTCATTCCAAAACCGGAAGAGTTAATTGCCGCC
>JAFGVU010000250.1 GCA_016937855.1 Bacteroidales bacterium
GACAATCCTGTAAGTCCCATTACAACGGCAAAAGAAGTGATTGGAAAATATTTTAGTTTTTCGTTCATAATATTAAATCCCCAATAAGTCCTTAAGTTTATTTTGGTCGAATCCAACTACTATACGACCATTAACATCGGTTTGTGGAACTCCTTGTTGACCACTTCTTCGAACTAATTCCTGGGCTGCATTTTGATCTTTACTAATATCTACATCACGATACCTGACACCATTTTTATTAAGCCATGTTTTAAGAGTATTACACCAGGAACAAGTTGGAGTAGAATAAACAGTAACTTTTTTTGACGGTTTTGATTCCCCGGTACTTGCCGAAACAAAAAATGAGCTATGCAATAAATTTCTATAGAAATCGACACTCTGACATGCTTTTACAACATTTTTAAGCTCGGCACCACTAAAAATCAATAAAGATGGAACAGAATTGATACTAAAAACGGGGTGAATATCCCTTACGGTTGAAACATCTGCATACAACAATTGCATCTCTGACTCATTTAAAGCATTCATTAAATTTACGAAAGCACAATCGCTATTTTCTGTTCCTGATTTAACTAAAAGCAGAGCAGTTTTCTCAGCTTTTTCAAGATTTTCGTAAAACTCGTGCAATGAATTTACTTCTTTCATTCTTAGACTGATTTTATTTGTTTAATGAAAAATTGAGCAGGTTTTACACCCACAAATCTTTTTATTTCTTTTCCGTTTTTAAAAAGTATAGAAGTTGGGATGCTTCTGACACTATATTTTGCTGCTGTTTTTTGGTTTTCATCAACATTGAGTTTTGCAATTTTTGAGTTATGACTGTCATCCTCTGCTAATTCGTTTAGAACCGGAATCATCATTTTGCAAGGCATACACCATGGTGCCCAAAAATCGACAAGAGTTACTCCGCTTTTTATCTGAGTCGCAAATGTTTGATCATTTAGTATTTTTATTTTATCACTATCTGCCTCTGCCGGAGTTTTTTTCATACGGCGCGCCATTATAAAAGTGTAAAGAATAAAAAGAACAAATAACCCACCTATTATTAATAAAGCTATTTTCATTTTAGTTTTTAGTTAGTTTAAAAATGAGTTGCAAAAACAATTACAACAGTAAAAAATACCACTGCAAAAATAACAGGTTTGCCAAGCTTAAGTTAAAAAATTGAGCTGTAAGATAATAGGAAAAAAACTGAAATATGACAGTGTTTACAAATAACTCACATCAGCAAATCTTCGGGTTATTCCTTTTGTATATTTTACATCAGGATATCCAAAAGCCACAAAAAGTCCTTCTCGACTTTGATATTTGATACCATGTTTCTGTCGGAATCTCTTTGCTTTACCTCCATTTTGGATTAGTGGGTGAACTGCACCAAGCATAACATTACCTAATCCAAGACTTTCTCCGGCAAGCATAGCATACGTGGCAGCGACAATAGGATCCGCAGGGTCAGAATAAGGAGTTCCATAAAAATAGATTACCAACGGAGCATCATAAAGGACATAGTCGTTTCCTTCATTAAAACCCTGAGTAAAAATGCGAAACATTGGTTGTAAAAATCCTTTAAATAATTTATGAGTTTCTTTCCCCCAAAATGGTCGCATTAAATTAAGGAACCAATTCGAGAAAAACCACTTCATCTCAATAAGATAATTGCAAAAATCTTTACTAAAGTCGTTTACCTTTTTCTTGGAATCAAGCACAAGCAAATGAACGTCAGTTGGGGGCAAACCCATAGGAGCATAACTGGCTGCCTCAATAATTTTTTCGATTATTTCATGTTCCACTGCCTGATTTTTAAACTCTCTGATGCTTCGTCTCGACTTATAAAGATTAATCAATTCCTGATAATCTGAAACCAACCCCATATCGGGAAGTTGAAACAAATCGTTTTTAGAAATATCTCTGCCCTCCACTGTAATTGCATCGAAAGGACAAATAGCCATACAATGACCGCATCCAATACATCCAAAAACAGGTTTTTCGTTGATTACAACCTTTTTATTCTCAATTCTAAGACTAAAATCTTTACAAACGCTTACACATTTACCGCAACCTGTGCACTTCTCAGTATCGATAAAGATTTTTGCCGTTTCGTTAGTTCTGGTTGTTGGAATTGCCATAAAAACAATTTTAGAATTTCTATTTTCAAAAATACAAATATTATTCTACAACATTAGTACAAAAAGTTGTAAATACTCCACAATAGGCAATATATAAACAACAAATTAAAAAAAAATGCGATCAAGGGTTCAAACATTACTATGATTTGATAACTCATGAGCATGTTTTACAACAATTTAGCATAAGATATTTTTCTATTTATTTGATTTTTACTATTTTTATGGAAAAGCATTGAAAAATCATGAGCAGAATCGAAAAGAACAACCATCAAATCAATCTAAATCTAAATGTTAGAGGATTACAACCCTCGGCTACACTTGCAATAAATGAGCTGAGCAACAAGATGAAGGCCGAAGGCAAAACAGTTTACAAATTCGGTCTTGGACAATCTCCTTTCCCAGTTCCTGACGAAGTTGTTAGAAGTTTACAAAAGCATGCTGCGGAGAAAGATTATCTGCCCGTAAAGGGCTTACCGGCATTAAGAGAATCTATTGCGAGATTTATTGAGAAGTCTCAGCACGTTAAAGCCACCGCAGACGACGTATTGATTGGTCCAGGAAGCAAAGAGCTTATTTTTATCTTACAACTTGTTTACTACGGAGATTTGATAATACCTACTCCCAGCTGGGTTTCATACTTTCCTCAGGCATATATAATTGGACGACATGTGCATTGGGTATCAACAAATCCTGAAGATGGATATCGTTTAAGCCCCGAAAGATTAGAAGAAATTTGCGAAAAAGATCCCGACAGACCAAGAGTTGTTATTCTAAATTATCCTTCAAATCCAACAGGTTGTACCTACAAACTTGAAAAGCTAAAACAACTTGCCCAAGTTGCACGAAAATACAAAATCATTTTGGTTTCAGACGAAATTTATGGATTACTACATCACCAAGGTCAACACGTTTCTATTGCAAGGTTTTATCCTGAAGGAACAATAATTTCGACCGGACTTAGCAAATGGTGTGGTGCCGGAGGTTGGAGATTGGGGACATTTATTTTCCCAAAACAATTATATTGGCTAAGAGATGCTATGGCAATTGTTGCCAGCGAGACCTACACATCAACCTCGGCTCCTATTCAGTATGCTGCAATAACTGCATTTAACGGAAACCCCGAGATAGATAAATATCTTGAAAACTCGAGACTTGTTTTAAGAACTATTGCAAAGTATATCCGCAATGAGTTGCTAAACGCAAATATTATCGTTCCGCAAGTTAATGGCGGATTTTATATGTTTCCCGACTTCTCAGAGTATCGCGATCTCCTTGAAATTCGTGGAATAAACACATCTGCCAAAATGTGTGCAGCGATACTCGAAGAAACAGGAGTTGCAATGCTTCCGGGCACAGACTTTGGGCATAAAGAGAATGAACTATTAGCACGTTTGGCTTATGTCAATTTTGATGGAGCAAAAGCTTTGAAAAATGCCGATTTACTTCATAGTAGCAATTGCACTAAAGATTTTATGGCAGAATGTTGTCCAGATGTTTTAGAGGGAATAAGGGCACTAACGGGATGGTTTGGACGGTTAAGCAGTTGATCGGTGGCTTCGAGACATTTTGTTGCTAGAAATAAGTGATTGGGATTTTCTTAAAAAAACATTATGCACTTTCAGAAAATTTGGTGCAACAAAACCCTCAGCCACCTTATCAGTATATCAGTTGAGCTTTAAGCAAATACCTCATTTTATTTCAAAAAAAGAATTACAATCGGATAAGTTTTGTAACAAACGCTTGCCTTGCATTATTGAATTTAACGAAATAGACTCCGGGCGACAAGTTACTTATATCAATTAAGCTGCTATTCGATTCCGATATTTTTTTGCTTTTTACAAGTTTGTTTTCGGAATTATAAATATCTACAAAACAATTACCAACACCTTGAATATCAGACAAATACAAAACATCTCCATTTGCCGGATTTGGATAAATACTAATCTCCTGATTGCGTAAATAATTAGGTATAGGTGTAAAAACAATTGGTTCTCCCCAAATCTCCTCTCCTTTTCTGTAGAATTTTAATTGTCGCTTCGAAATCTGAGTACCATAAAAACATTTATAGTAAGGTCCTCCCAACCCTAATTTATGAACACCGGTTGCCAAGCATCCGTCAAAAAAATTCACTGCCCAACAGTTTTCATCAGAAAAAGACAAGCCGGACATTTGAAGAGTGTGCGATTTCTCGAATCTCGGCGAATTGATCATATAGTTTGTGTAAGCAACATATTGGTCAGCAACTGCTTGATCGGGAAGTTTATCAAAGGCTGTATCAACTGTATAAAATTCTGCAACGGTATCGACAATAAAACTTGTAAACAACTCTTCGCCATCAAAAACTTCGGAATAAGTTTCGCGACGCACATTGTAAAATAGTGTATCGAATGACTCTGCCCTACTCAGATATTTTAATTTAATCCATTGCTTATTTGAATAATAACAATAAGTACTTTCGTATTCGATATGCAATTCATCATCGGGCTGAAAATCGAATGCAGATAGCATTGTAAGATTTTGCACACCTATTTGCGGATTATCCATACCGACAATAGGCATTTGGTTAAACTCAACTGAGTAAGTCCAATAATCAGATAATTGATCAAAAAATGGAAAATGAAAAAAGCTTAAAGTTTTAACAATACCATAGTTCTTACTTAAGATAATACTATAACCATTTAGAGGAACATCGATTTGTTGCATTTCGTCATCAAACACAGTAAATTCTATAGTTTTAACAGAATCATTCAAACCTAAAAAGCTCATGGTATCGCAATCTGTTACTGAGGCCTGAACAATCAATGAATCTGCAATTTCAAAAGCAGTCCAGACATTCTCAAGGTTGGCATTTGATTTTATCAGTATTGGCTCATTATTTTTATTAAAGAAGTAGCTATCACCACTGCTTTGAATTATAGTTTTATTTCCCAACCAAGAGTCTCCTTTAATTGTATAGCAATCATTGGAAGCATTTTGGATATTCTTCATAAAAAACAATATTGAGTCAGAGTCAAAATGCACTGAATCAACTTTAGCAGCATGAACATAAGCCTCGGAATCGACAAAATATGAAACACGACCAGATGAAATGGGCTGGTAATTTTGTGCGATAATTCCTATTGTGCAAAACACAAATAATATAGTTAGAATGTGTTTATTCAAATGCATGGCTATTTTTTAAGTTACGATAAAGTATTATTTAATCATGACAGCTAATCGAAAGAAATTATTTACAGAGCCAAGAACTTCGTATTCGATATAAAATGATTTAGTCCATTCCATAAAAGCTTTATATTCGTGCATTGGAACACTAAACTCATCAAAAAACAAAATATCTCCTGGCTTTAGATATGGATACATTATTGTCATAATATAAAGAGTAGAAGAATACAAGTCCGCATCTAGATGGATAATTTTACGTTTTGAATTGTCATATTTAGTCAAGAATGGCAATAATGTTTGTTGAAAAAGTCCCTGATAAAAACTTACTCTTGAGTCGTCTATTTTGGGTGGTTCATTTCCATTAGACATATCGCCAGCTTTAAATGTTCCCCAGTCCTCAGGCAATCCGGTAAAAGTATCAAATCCATAAAATTTTGAGTCTGGATTTGTAATTTTACTAACCCACCACCTAAAAGAAACTCCTTTAGAAACTCCAAATTCAAAAAAATCAATTTTCTCGTTGTTCAAACTAAATTTATCTATAACATACTCATACAGTTTTTCCCGCCTATCATAATCAAACTTTGAGGAATAATAATCACAAAAGCCGTCGTTTTTATGTTTTTGAACAAATTTTGACAAATCCGCAAGTTCAGCTATGAAACGAAATAAATTAGCTGGGATCAAATTATGTAATCTCAGAATATAGAACCAAGCTTTTAGTTTTGCACGCATAATCAAAATGTGTTTTTATTTAAAAATTGTCTGTTATCCTCTCCATCAATAAATCACTAACCGGTATCATTGGTAAGCGGAGTTCGTTTTTAAGAATTCCTAACTTGTTTAGATAAGCTTTTACACCTGCCGGATTTCCTTCGGCAAACATGTTATTAATTGTGGGTAAATATTTATAGTGAATTGGAGCAGCTTTATCGAACTCATATTTAAGTGAGTATCTAACCATATCTGACCATTGTTTTGGGTATGCATTTGCCAGAACGGAAATCACACCCTCTACTCCTGCAGATATCAAAGGCATAGTCAATCCATCATCGCCTGAGATAACAGTAAAATCAGTCGGTTTAATTCTAATTAGCTCCATAATTTGATCGACAGAACCACAGGCTTCTTTAATTGCAACGATATTTTCGAAATCATTTGCCAATCTAACAACTGTTTGAGGTTGAATGTTTACAACTGTACGTCCGGGAACATTATAAAGGATAACCTGAACTGGGCTGGCTACGGCAATTGCTGCAAAATGCTGATAAATACCTTCCTGATTTGGTTTATTATAGTATGGCGCAACTGTTAAGATACCATCAACCCCCGATAAATCGGTATTTTTAATTTTATCAACTACATCGGCAGTATTATTGCCTCCCAAACCATACATAATTGGAACACGACCGCTAATTTGCTTTTTGGCAAAAGAAAGAATTTCGTTCTTTTCTTCAAAGCTCAAAGTAGCCGATTCGGCTGTAGTACCCATCACCAACAAATACTCAACTCCTCCTTCGATTAAAAAATCGATAAGTTTTGCAAAAGCATTAAAATCAATAGATTTATCCTCATTAAAAGGCGTTACCATGGCAACACCCGTTCCAATAAAATTAGTCTTCATATTATTCAGGTTTTATCATCAATAAATATCGTTCGGTTTGTTGAATCAATAATTGTAAAGGATTAATCTGTTCAACATCCTGATCATCGTCTATTACTTCGGGCAATTGAATCATAAGATCGTAATAATTAGGTTCAATTTCGCAATATCTGCCGGTTTTAAACATTGCTGCCGATTCGGCCAAAACAAATCTAACTGCTAAATGCTCCTCAAAGTTTAAATCTATTAAAATATCAAAATCAGTTTTTACAAATTCCCTTACCGAATCTTCATTAGGTTTAAAGTACCAATTCAAATCAGCATTACAAAAAAAACTAAACTCAAGAGGTTGGATATGAAAATCGGCAAGTTCTTTAGTATCAACAAAACCTAAAGCATTAATTCTAGGTACATAATTTTTTAATTTATGTGTAAAATCTTTAACCAGATTAAAGTCATCTAGTTTTGTAGCATTATAAATAATCCCAACGCTTTTTGCTTTTTTTAGATTGCAAGCAATAGCATCATCTTCGGGTTTGCGAAAGTCTTTGCGCAAACGAAATAGACCATATTTATATTTTAGATTATCGAATATTCCCACAATTAATGAATTTGGCACAAATTTAATTAAAACTACCGAATAAAAATTACAAGTGAATGATTTTTTGTATTTTTGCACCAAAGCAGGCAGTTCTATCGCCTTTTTGTTTTTACAGAAGGGAGGAAAGTCCGGACAACACAGGGCACTGCACTTCTGAAATAGAAGATATTCGTGAGGGTATGCAAGCGAAGAAGAAAATAACCGTTCAGCCGAAAGGCTGATCAAGGGTGAGAAGGTGGAGTAAGAGCCCACCAGTGATGATGGTAACATTATCAGCTGTTCGCACTGCAGGTTGCAAGATCACATATACCGGCGTTTTAAGGCTGCTCGCCTGAGCCGGGGGGTAGATCGCATTAGATAAATGATAGAAGTTCCGCTTGGCGGAAATACAGAATCCGGCTTATATGCCTGCTTTTTTTTTGAGAAATTATTGTAATTCAAACAATACAAAAGAGAAAGTAAAATGAGCAAAAATTGGAAGAACAGAGAAGGAGTTGTTTACTCAACCAATCAAGATTTTGAATATGATACAAACGAAATAGAAGAAGCAGAAACCCTCGAACCTCAAGAACAAAACCTTAAAGTTTTTATCGACCGTAAACAAAGAAAAGGAAAATCTGTTACTATTATTTCTGGTTTTGTAGGAAAAGATGATGATTTAAACGAACTTGCAAAAATGATTAAAACAAAATGCGGTACAGGTGGCTCTGCCAAGGATGGCGAAATAATCATTCAGGGAGAAATGATTACTAAAATTTCTGAATTCCTTACTAAAAACAATTATAAATTTAAAATTTCAGGAGTATAAAAAAAAATATAGGTAATTTTTCGAGGAACTCGAAAAATTTATTTTAATAAAAAAAAAGAGCATAGAAAAGAGAGAGATTTCGAGAAACTCAAAAGAATTAGTTTAATAAAAACAAAATGAAAATGAAAAAAATCTGGGTAATCATTTTAGCAGCATTTGTAATTGCAGCATGTAATTCTAAACCTAAAGAACATGAAAAATCCGAAGACAATCAAAATTTGACTATTATAACGGGAAAAATCGAAAACAATACAGAGCCATTCGCATATCTGACATACAATTCCGTAACAGATACTGTCAAAATTGATGAAAATGGTCAATTTACTGCAAAAATTATGATTTCTAATCCAACAGGAATTTCATTAGTTAGTGGACGTAATTACACAAGAATATATGCATTACCTCAATCAAAAATTAACTTTTCGGCAAATGCTACAAACTTTTTCAACACCCTTTCTTTTACAGGGAACGAGGAAGAAGCAAATAATTTCTTGGCATTACAAAGTAAAATAATGCAAAATGCAGGATTAAATACTGAAAGCTTTCTTTATGCATCGGATTATAAAATGTTTTTATCGTCTCTAAATGGATTAATGGATAAACTCAAGCAACAACTTGACGAATTCGCAACCGAAAATACAGAGAAGTATCCTGATTTTGTTATACTGGAAACAGAAAGGCTTAAAATGCTTGAGGCCAGCTTGATTTTAACCTACTACACCCCTCTTGCAAATTCTGATAAAATAATAACCGAAATAGATAATAGACTAAATTCATTGATAAGCGAAATAGATTTAAACAATCCAAAAATGATCAATATTAGTGAGTTTAAACCACTCGTTCAAAACTATATTTCATTTCTATTAAACCAACAGATTAAATCTGAAAAAATTGAATTCTCAAGTGCACCACAATATGCAGAGTACTATTTTGCTAAGATTGATGAAGTATTTATTGAAAATACTGTACGCGAAGAAGTATATTATAGTTTCTTAAAAGATTTTATTGCTTATTATGGAGCCGAGAGCGTTGTTGAAATTTACTCGAGATATCGCGATATTGCAACGAATAAAACTAGATTATCTGAATTGGAAAAAATATTTTCGGAATATAATAAGCTCGCAAAAGGTCAACCTTCTGCCAACTGGTCTTTCCCTGACATAAACGGTAAATACTATAGCTTGAGCGACTTTAAAGGCAAATATGTTTACATAGACGTTTGGGCGGCATGGTGTGGCCCTTGCAAAAGAGAATTGCCTTTTTTAGCTGAACTAAAAGAAAAATTTGCAGGTAAAAATATCGAAATAATAGGAATTTCTGTGGACGAAAATCGTGAAGATTGGATAAATATGTTGCAATCACAAAACATGAAAGGAATTCAGTTGCACGCCGGAGGCTGGGATAACGAATTGTGTAATCATTTTAAAATTACCGGTATTCCACGTTTTATCTTACTCGATAAGGAAGGAAATATTATTAATGCTAATGCTGACCGTCCATCCGGCAATATCGAAGAAGTTCTTAATAGTTTGGAAGGAATGTAAATGGTATTAGCCAACTGCAATATCAAGTCTTAACAAAACTGCTTTATTTTGACAACAATTACAGAAATACTCCTTGTGTTTTAGATTTGCGAGAACAAATTGAGAGACATAAAAGATCAGTAATTGACACAAAAAGTAGCTAAAAACTAATTATAATCAAGTAAATCTACTATTTCCTGTTTGAGTTTCTGGAGGTCTTTTGTAACAATAGACCAAATAATGTCTTCAGATACTGAATCATAACCATGTATTATTCTATTTCTAGTATCAACAATTTTTCTTGAGTTTGTAATCCTAATTCCTGAATTTACATTTAAAATTCTATTAACTGCCTCCCCAATAATTTCAATATTTCTTTCAATTGCTTTTCTTGTTTTCAAATCCTTTTTAAATTCAAGAAAGCTTGTACCAAAAGGAAGAAATTCTTCAATTTCATCTATCGCTTGAACTATGTCTTCAAGCCAAGTTTGCACTTCCATTTGCATAAATCTGAATTTTCGTTCTTTCTATTTCACTTTCGAGGAATCTATTTCGAATTGCTTTAGCTTCAAGTAAATCTATATGTCTTTTTAAAATAACCTCAAGTTGAAATTTTAAATTGAAATACTTTTCTGAATACGAAATAGGATCATTGTCATGAATTTCAACAATTAAATCAATATCACTATCAGGCTTAAAATCCATAGTCGTTACAGAACCAAAAGCAAATAATCTAGTAACTTCATTGCATTCACAAAGCTGCCTAATTTTTTCGATATTTTTATTTAATATATCCATATTATACAAAGATAGTAAATTATCCTTTACCGTTAAAATGTTTCTGTATTGATTATTAGGGAATCACAACTAAAATATTTATTTATTTCTGATTATTTGATAATAAATTGAATTTCACAAAACTGTTTTATTTTGACAACAATTACAGGAATTAATCCTTGTGTTTTAGATTTGTGAGAACAAATTTAGAGACAAGAAAGATAAAAAACATCCTAATAATTAATAATAAACTCCTGAACTAATTTAAAAAGCTTAGGGTAATTATTTAGATCTATGCTCTGAAAATTATCTTGAGGAGTATGATAAATAGCCCATCCATCACCTTTCATCATAAAGAAAACTGCCGGCACATCTTTTTCTGCAAATGAAAAATGATCACTATTGCCGGCCAATTCACCTTGCTCAAGCTCAGTAAAGAAAGAATTAACAGAATTTATTTCATTTAACAAATCGAGCCCCTTTTGTCCTTCGTCACTAATTTCAACATAAATATCCTCTGAGTTGTCAGCAATCATATCGAAATTTAGTACATATTTGATGTTGTTTAATGGAATTATTGGATTTTCGACAAAATGCTTTGATCCCAGCAAACCTGTCTCCTCTCCTGCTACAGCAACAAAAAGCATCGAATATTTAGGCTGATTTTCAGGATTAGCATAATGTTCTGCGAGAGAAACCAACATTGCTACACCGCTAGCATTATCATTCGCACCGGGAAAATAAACTTTTTTACCCATCATTCCCAAATGATCATAATGAGCAGTAAATACATAGAATGAATCTGCAGCATGTGAGCCTTCAACAAAAGCAACTACGTTTTTGGTTTTATGCTCATCAATCATATTATTTTCAATATTAAATTTCACAGATTTGGCATTGTCAGGAAAGTTGGGGCTAACCCATACAATTCCAATAGGCACGATAAAACTACTATAAGCTTTGTAAAACTTTAATGGCTCCGACCATTTTAAAATTATTGCAGGAGTTTGGCTCTTATACAAAAAACCTAATTCTTTTCCATGTTGATGAAAAAAACTAAAATCAATCACAATTGCAGAGTTCTTAACTTCCTCTTTTTCATACTCTTTTTTAAATAATTCAATGTCAAAATTTGTTGTATCCAAATAGTACAAATCATACTCTCCTTTAATGCCTGATGAAAACTCTCTCAAAACAAAATCCTTTGCGGGTAAAAGCTCCATCCCGTCGATACTCATTTTCATTTTACCCTGAAAAACATTTACCGGAAATGCGAACTCCTGAAAATAGTTTTCATTATAAGCTTCTGCTCCAACTTCTCTAAAGGTTTTTGCAATATAACTTGCCGCTTTACCATCACCATTTTTGTAATATCCGCGACCATAATACTTTTTGGAGTTTAATTCACTAATTACTTCCTTGTATAAATCGGAATCTTGAGAAAACAATGAAACTGCAGTAAACAGAATCAGAGAAATGCTAAAATAAAATTTTTTCATAATAGTGGTTTTTTGTTTTCTCAAATATACGGCAATACTAAACTTATAAATGTTAACCAACTTATAATGTTTGTTAAAAAAAATAAAAAGCAGAGCCTTAAAACAAAGCTCTGCCATAAAAATCAATAATTTAAACTCAGTTTTTCAGGGTAATATAAAATCCTGTGGTTGTCATTTCAAAATAGCTAATATTTGTGTAGGGAAAAAACTGCCTAGACGTTTCAACTCCATTCTTTGCAGACTCAAGAACCACACCATTGTCAGCGAAATAGACTTTATTTGTCCATTCACCATTAACTTTTTTATAAACATTTGAAATCTTTTTATTTGTTCCATCAGTGTAAAAAGAGTGAAGATTATTAAATCCTAAACTCTCAAAACTAGCTTCCGTAATATTCAACTCTGCCATAGCCTTTGTTAGGTCAGCCTTTGTTACCTGAGAAAACGAGGTAAAACTTGCAATAATTGCAAAAACAAAAATCAAAATAAATTTTTTCATAAATTTTTAAATTAAAGTTAGTAATTATCAAAAATAGTTTTTTTTTTGATTCGACAAGAAAAAAAGAGCAGCGAAAAAAAATCCGCCACTCTTTGAAACAAACAAACTAACTATGAAACTATGAATTATTATTAAAGCGAATAAAAAAACAGTTTCTATTTAAAATCTTCGAGAATTTTCTTAACGTCTTCTGGTGCAACTCTACCGTAAGTTTTTTCTCCCACCATCACAACAGGTGCTAAACCACAAGCGCCAACACACCTCAAACAACTAAGAGAGAATTTGCCATCAGGAGTAGTTTCTCCGACATTAACATTTAGCTCTTTTTTAATTTCTTCGAGCACTTTCTCGGCTCCACGAACATAACATGCAGTTCCTGTACAAATTGAGATTGGGAATTGCCCTTTTGGCGTCATTGTAAAAAAGCTATAGAATGTTACAACACCATATACTTTTGCTACAGAGACATTAAGGTAACCTGCAATAACCTCTTGTATTTCGGCAGGTAAATATCCAAAGTGCTCCTGAGTTTTGTGTAAAACATTAATTAGTTCACCCGGATCGTTGTTAAAAGATTCACATATCTCTTTGATATCCTGACAATCTTTTTCTTTTAATTTTATATGAATGCTTGACATGACTTTATCTTTTTATTTTTCGATGTAAATTTTTTTCTTTTTATCAAAATACTCTGTATGCAACAAATGGTGAGCTTTTTCGCTCATTGGTTGACCTAAAAACTCTTTGTAAAGTTGAATTATCTCCGGATTTTCGTGAGATTTTCTAATTTCTTTACCTTCGTCTTCTTTGTATAAAGCAGCAGCACGAGCTTTAAGGATTTCGATATTACCATGATGAAGAGGTTGACCTCCGCCACCAATACAACCACCCGGGCAAGCCATTATTTCTATTGCATGGAAATGGCTTTCTCCTTTTTTGATTGATTCAAGGAGTTTGCGAGCATTACCTAACCCGTGAGCGATACCGATATTTAGTTTTAAGCCATCAAAATCTACTTCAGCCGATCTAACACCTTCGAAGCCTCTAAGTTGTTCGAACTCTACTTTTTCGAGTTTCTTTTCGGTATATACTTCGTATGCTGTACGGCAAGCAGCTTCGATAACCCCACCGGTATTTCCAAATATTACTGCTGCTCCTGTTGATTGTCCCATCAAGTTATCAAAGTCTTCATCTGGCAATTCTTTGATATCTCCAATACTTTGTTTGATAAGATGAGCTAATTCGCGGGTTGAGATTGAGAAGTCAACATCGGGATTTCCGTTAACTGCAAACTCTTCACGTTGCGATTCATATTTTTTTGCTAGACAAGGCATAACAGAAACGACAACTAAATCTTCTCTTTTAACATTCATTTTTTCTGCCATGTATGTTTTTGCAATTGCTCCAAACATTTGCTGTGGTGATTTTGCAGTAGAAGGAATGTCTTTCATTTCGGGAAATTGATGCTCGAAGAAATTCACCCAACCCGGACAACAAGAAGTTAAAATAGGTAATTTAACGTCTTTATCACCTTTTAAAAACTTTGATAATCTACCAAGCAGCTCAGTGCCCTCCTCCATTATGGTAAGGTCTGCTGCAAAATCGGTATCAAAAACTTTATCAAATCCTAATCGGCGTAAAGCAGCCACCATTTTACCTGTAACAATAGTTCCGGGTTCCATGCCAAACTCCTCTCCTAAAGCAACGCGAACAGCAGGAGCAGTCTGTACGATAACAGTTTTCGACGGATCGGCTAATGCTCTGATAACTTTATTAGTATGATCTTGTTCGGTTAATGCGCCTGTAGGACAAACTGCCACGCACTGACCACAGAAAGTACAAGGAGATTGTACAAGATCTTGTTCAAAAGCAGGAGCAACAACCGCTTCAAATCCACGATTAATACCGCTCAGAACTCCGCAAGTTTGAACTTCGTTACACATGGTCTCGCAGCGGCGACACATAATACATTTATCCATATCACGAATAATCGCTGGAGAATTATCTTCCTTATATGTTGACTGTTCTCCTTGATAGTGTATTTCGCGAACGCCTAAATCCTGTGCTAATTTTTGCAAATCACAGGTACCGTTTTTAGCACAAGTTAAACACTCAAATGGATGATCTGAAAGAATCAACTCCATAACCGTTTTACGAGCATTTAATACTCGCATGGTATGAGTTTTAACCTCCATTCCTTCCCATACTTTTGTTACACATGATGGGGCGAGGTTTCTACGACCTTCTACCTCAACAACACAAATGCGGCATCCTCCGGGATTATGATTAATTCCCAGATCATGGAGATTCATATAACAAAGTGTTGGAATCTCGATGCCAACTTTTTTAGCAGCCTGAAGAACAGTTGTTCCTTCTTCAACCTGCAATTCTTTTCCGTTTATCTTAATATTTATAAGAGTCATTTTTTTAGCCTCCTGTTATTTAATAAATATTGCGCTGAATTTACACTTATCGTAGCATGCACCACACTTGATACAGATATCCTGATTTATTTCGTGAGGCATTTTACGTTCACCCGAGATAGCGTTTACCGGACAAACTCTTGCACAAGCTGTACAACCAACACAAGCTTCTGCATCAATAATATACTGTTTTAGTGCAGTACACTGACCTGCTCGACATTTTTTATCTGTAACATGCTCAACATACTCGTCCCAGAAATTTACCAAAGTCGATAACACCGGATTAGGCGAACTTTGTCCTAGTCCGCATAAAGATGTATCCTTAATTACCTCGGAAAGATTTTTAAGTAATTCTAAATCTTCCATTGTTCCTTTTCCGTCGGTAATTTTTGTCAATATCTCGTGCAATCTTTTGTTCCCAATACGACATGGCGAGCATTTACCACAAGACTCTTCAACAGTAAATTCAAGGAAAAACTTAGCGATTGATACCATACAATCATCTTCGTCCATCACAATCATTCCACCCGAACCCATCATAGAACCTGCAGCCAGCAAGTTATCGAAATCAATTGGAGTATCAAGATGTTCTTCAGTTAAACATCCACCTGATGGGCCACCAGTTTGAACAGCTTTAAATTTCTTGCCGTTTTTAATTCCGCCACCAATCTCATAAATTACTTCGCGTAAAGTAATTCCCATTGGCACTTCAATAAGTCCGACATTGTTGATTTTACCTGCTAGTGCAAAAACTTTTGTACCTTTTGATTTTTCGGTTCCAATAGATGCAAACCACTCGGCACCTTTTAATAATATTACCGGTACAGAAGCAAATGTTTCTACATTATTTACATTTGTTGGTTTCCCAAGATATCCTGATTCGGCAGGAAACGGTGGTTTAACAGTAGGTTCGCCTCTTTCGCCCTCCATAGAGTGAATAAGAGCAGTTTCTTCTCCACAAACAAAAGCTCCGGCTCCGTATCTTAATTCGATATCGAAATTAAAACCGGTTCCCATAATATCTTTACCCAATAATCCGTAATCCAAAGCTTGTTTTATTGCAACTTTTAGGCGATGAATAGCAAGTGGATACTCGGCACGAATATAAATTAAACCTTTATCAGCACCCATTGTGTATCCGCAAATTGCCATAGCCTCGAGTACGGTATGAGGATCCCCTTCGAGAACCGATCTATCCATAAATGCACCCGGATCTCCCTCGTCGGCATTACAAACTACATATTTTTGATCTGATGCGTTTTTTGCAGCAAATTCCCATTTTAGTCCTGTTGGGAAACCACCTCCACCACGACCACGCAGGCCAGATTTTTTAATTTCATCGATTACTTGTTGTGGAGTCATTTCTGTTAAAGCTTTACCTAAAGCCTGATAAGCGTCACGCGCAATAGACTCGTCGATATTCTCAGGATCTAAAAATCCACAATTTCGCAATGCAATTCGAATTTGCTTTTGATAAAACCCCATGTGTTTTGAATCGCTGATTGATTCTTTACTATTTGGGTCAACATAAAGCAGTCTATGTACTTTACGACCTTTAATAATGTGTTCTTCGATAATTTCTTTTGCATCCTCAGGTTTTACCTGAGTATAAAATGTATTATCGGGAATAATCTTAACGATTGGGCCTCGCTCACAGAATCCAAAACATCCTGTAACAACCACTTTAGCTTCATCTTGCAGTGAATGTGCCTCAAGCTCGGCATTCAGATTTGCAACAATCTGATCGCTTTCGGAAGCTTTGCAACCTGTTCCACCACAAACTAAAAGATGCATTTTATACTTATTCATGAATTAACCTCCTTATAATTAATCAATAGAGTGATAATTTGCAGGTATAATACCTTCGATCAACTCTCCGTTTTTAATGTACTTTTCAATAATCTCATCAGCTTTGGTTAGATCAACATAGCCGAATACTATCGGATCCTCGCCGGGGCGAGTAACTTCAACTGTAGGTTCAGCATAGCAATATCCCATATCACCAACCTGAATGACCAAGGCATCAACATTTCGCTTTTCAAGTTCTTCGGTAAAGTAGTTCATAACTTCTTTTGCTCCCGAAGCAATTCCACTGGTAGCCATCCCAACTTTTACTTGTATGATCGCATCGGGCGAATCACTCTTTTCGCGAAGCTGAATCTTGTTTTGCAACTCATCTTTCATTTTGCGTAAGTCTGCAAGATTTTTGATTTTATTCATCGTTTTACCTCCCGATTATAATTTATAATTTAATTTTCGAGTCAAAAATATTAAATGTTATAACACCAAACAAGTGCTTTTGTTATTTTTTTAACATTGTTACTTCAATAACAATCAATTTATAAAGATTCTAAATAAAATATGCGATTTGCAATTCTTATAGTGTTGATTATCAATATATTACAAGCTGTTTGATTTTTATCAATCCAAATAGAGAAAAAGATTTCTGCTGCAAAACATTAAAACTTTTAACAAAAAACTACAACCAGAGTAAGCTTTTGTGACTTATATCATAAAGATTTGATGATAATAATCATGTTTGATTTTTAGATATTCTTAAAACAAAAAAAATCAAACCGATTTAGCACAAAAAAACGCTTAATATAAATTATTTCAAACAAAAAATGATAAAAAAAAGAAGATTGGAAATTTTTCGAGATACTCAAAAATTTTGGTTAGCAAAAAAGGAAAATAAAAAGGAGAAATTCGCTTATTTTAAACCCGAATCAATCATCTCTGCAATACCCCTTATAATTGAAGGATTATTTATCTCGACACCTTCGAAAACTTGTAAAACTTCGTCAGTACAAAGACCAAATTGGTCGGTATCACTAACATATTTAAACGTAAAACTAATGTGGCTATACTGACAAATAAAGGTAGCTATACATAAAGGAACATCGCCAAGAGGTTGACGATCTATATTATTTTCCTGAAACTCTGCTTTAACTACAGAACCTTGACCAGGCTCCGATTCAATAGAAAAACTCCCCCCTGCCTGCTTAGCATGAAATTCCAACAAAGCGATTCCCATTCCGGTTTTACGTTCTTTCCTACTCGAAAAAAAGTTGTTCCTAATAGCATCCAATGTAGATTTAGACATCCCACATCCATTATCCTTAATTTGCACAATAACTTTATTCTGTTTTCTTAAAATCTGCAGCTCAATCTCAATTTGGGTTGCCCCAGCTCTAATCGAATTATGAACAATATCTATAATATGTAAATCTATTGTTTTCATTAGGCAGGGAAATTTAGCAAAGCCATTTTTAACGCATTTTTGATTTCTCCAAAATTCAGATTTTCCAACATCAAATAATTGTATGATTTTCCGATATCGGTTATAAAATGTGCATCAGAATTTGTAATAAAGTTATAATCAGCAAACCAAGGGAATTTTTCGAGAAAGCAGTTTCGTTTAGCAAACGGACTTAGTTCCATAATGTCGAACTTTAAATTATCAGGGACAATTCCTAATTGTGAACTAAGGCTATACCTTTGTCTATCAACATGAGCTGGGATAAAAATCCCATTCAGTTCACAAACCATATCGGCTAACTGATTTATAGTTATGTCGAGCGAATTAATTAATAAGTGTGGGATCTCTGAAATTATATTTTCGTTTTCATCCACAACAAACTGATTACCAAATTTTGCTGGCGAATTAGGAAAGAACAACTGCTTTGAATCAATAAAATTTTGCAAACTTATTAAAGCATTTTCGTCTGGCATAAAGCAGAGCGAGTGAATTTCCTCACGTGTATTAACTTCGGCACCTCGCAACACAAAAATGCCTTTCTTTTTACCATATTCGTATGTTGTTTGAGCATTATGACAAGAATTGTGGTCGGCAATCCCGATAATATCTATTCCAAGTTCCGCTGCCTTATCAATTATAGCAGAAGGACTCATTGAGATATCACCACATGGCGATAAAACCGTATGTATATGCAAATCGGCTTTATATTTCACAGTTTATTAGTTTATGTAAAGCTGCACAAAACTCATAACAAGGTAAATCGGTTATTAAAACAGCCACATTTTCGTTTTTGGCATGCATAACCATATCCTTTTCGGGAGTACCATTATTAATAATGACTACAGCCTGAATATCTTTTAATGATGCAATAGCCGCGACATTTTTATGCGTTTGCATTGTGATCCAAATTTGCCCTGCCTTTGCATTTCCCATAACATCACTAAGCAGATCGGACGCATAAGCAGAGATAATTGTAGCATCCTGATTAGCAATACTTTCGACTTTAAGATTAAGCTCCCGAACAATTTCCGATAGTTTCATATTAATCATTTTTAAGATATATAATTATATGAGCATTGGTACCAAGCCCTTTAACACTTTCAATTTCAAAAACATCAGCATTTTTTTTGATATTTGGCAAGCCCATTCCTGCCCCAAATCCCATTTCCCTAACAGTATCCGAAGCTGTTGAATAACCTTCGCTCATTGCCAATTCAATATCCTCTATACCGGGACCAAAATCTTTAACAAACATTTGCACCTGATGCTCTTCAATAATCACCGTAATTGTTCCATGATCTGCATGAGCAACAACGTTAATTTCAGCCTCAAAAAGTGCTACAACAATTCTCTTGATCACCAAAGGATCAACATTCCTTTCCTTTAACGCTCGCTTTATCGTACTGGAAGCATTCCCCCCAGAGGAAAAATCGCCACCATTTATTTCAAATACATATTCCATATTTTCTAATAAAGAGGTTTAATGCCGTAAGAGTACAATTCGCCGGATACTCTATAAACACTATAATCAGTTTCCAATAAGCAGATTCCGGATTCTTCGGCAAGTTTAATCATTTGAGCATCTGCTTTTTTCCCTCGTGCTATAATAATGAGTTTTATCTCTGCCATTTCGGCTGTGCGGACTGTCTGCACATTACACAAACCGGTAATTAGCATGGTATTATCTCTCATCAAACGCAAAACATCACTCATTAGGTCGGATGCAAAAGCAAATTCAAACTCATTAGTATTTAAGCTGCATGCATCCCCGCAGACCGGGCGAGCTTCAATACGTTTTATTATCTCTGTCATTAACATAACTTTCTATTTTTTTTTGCAAAGATAATATCTTTTTGTTATTTTATTAACATTGTTATTTATTTAACACCATGTTTGAAAACATAAATTATTTTCATAATTACTCTTCAAATATTCAAAAAATATGGATTGATTTTTGTTGTAAAAAGTTTAACAAACTTCGAAGACCATGAAAAAGACAATCTTACCAATTCTAATATTATTCGCCACAGCATGCTTAAGCGCACAAACAATAAAAAAAATCTCAACTTTCGACAATACCGAATACTCAAGTAGTGGTATAATTGGAATAACTAACAATGCTATTTACGAATACAGTTGGTATTTTGATCAATGGTTAAGCTTTCCGACAAGTGGATTAACCCACTCCGGAGATCAGGCAATTGTTAGAGATGTGGCAACATGTAATAATTTTTCGCACAATCCCAGTGGCATTTATGTAATTTCAGACACCTCGGTGCATGTATATAACTATTACGCAGAATATTGGTACTCTCTATACAACACAGGTTTAGAGCGAATTGATGGAATAGTGCAACTTTCCGACCTAACTGTTCGATACGATACCGAGTACGAAGAGGTTGATGTTTATGTGGTAAGCGGAAACCATGTTTACTATTACGGCTGGTACACTCAGCAATGGTATCCTATCGAAAACACCGGAATAACTGCAATAAAGAAAAATGAGTATCAAGAAATAGAGTCTTCGATTTACCCAAATCCAGTTAAACTAAACTCACAAATAAATTTCACACTTCCTGACCATTATTCCGGAGATGTCTCTATTGCAATTTTTAGTGAGGATAGTAAACTGATAAATGAGATAAGTTTAAAAGGTCTTAAAGGTGGTGAACACACATATAATTTAAATAGTGTAGATTTATCACCCGGCATTTTCTTTTATGAGATTAAAGGTTTAAACTTTTCGCATGTAAAAAAGTTTATTAAATTTGAATAATTTAATAAACTGCTTTATGAAAAAGATACTTTTTGTTTTATTCTCATTAATTGTAATATCTTCCTATTCACAAAAAACTCAGGCATACAAAGTGTTTACGGCCAAAGGCAAACCTGTTTGTGTTGACAAAATGCTGAAAAGTTTAGAGAAAGCTGACATTATTCTGTTTGGTGAGTTTCACAACAATCCAATTTCTCATTGGTTAGAATATGAGGTGGGCGATTATTTAAGTTCTAAATATGACGTTATGTTTGGAGCTGAAATGTTTGAATCCGACAATCAGGAGGATTTTAACAGGTACTTAAGAAGTGAGATTGACAAAGAATCATTCGATAGTTTGGTAAGGTTATGGCCTAATTACGAAACCGACTATTCTCAATTAGTTATGTTAGCAAAGAGAGAGAAAGCTGATTTTATCGCCACCAATATTCCTCGGCGATATGCAAGCATGGTTCATAAAGGTGGTTTTGAAGCTTTAGACAGTTTACCGGAAAATGAGAAAGCGTGGATTGCACCATTACCCATCGATTATGATCCTGAGCTTCCGGGCTACAAAATGATGATGGGGATGATGATGGGACACGCCTCTCCTAACCTTCCGAAAGCGCAAGCAATTAAAGATGCTACTATGGCACATTTCATTCTTAAAAATTACAAACCCGGCTATAAGTTTATTCATTATAATGGAGCTTATCATTCTGACAATTACGAAGGAATATTATGGTACCTAAAACAAAATCAGCCTATTTTAAACTACATAACAATAAGCACTGTTACACAAAAAGATGTAAATAAACTTTATGATGACAACAAAGGCAAAGCTGATTTTATAATTGTTGTTGACTCAAATATGACAACGAGTTATTAGTAAACAAAAATTTTAGACTTATATACTCCTGACTCATCAGTAATTTTAAATAAATAAACACCTTTAGACATATTTAGCGACAATTGTTCGAATCGCTTTATATTATGCGAAAAAACTATTTTCCCCAATAAATCTGTAACAAATAATTCTGCGTTATCGAAATTACCAAAATATCCGGCATAAACAATTCCATGAGCAGGATTTGGATATACTCGAGCAACATCATTAAAATACTTATCAACATTTGAATCAGATACAATTTTTATCCAGACCGGATTTGTGTATGAGTAAAAACTTTTACTTTCGACATGATGAATTTCTTCATCCAATCCATTTAACAATGTTTCCATTTCTCCCCTAATCAATATCCAGGTATCTGTATAATATTCCTGAGAAGTAAAAACGCTATTAAGCACACTTAGTAAATCTGTTTGATATAGTTCTGTATTATTAGGTAAATCGTAAATAAAATCACTGTCCTGGGTTTTGAAAATCAATTGTTTTCTAACAATATCTCCGTACTCTGACGAGTTTGCTGCAAAACAATCGAGAGTAATATTTTCACAATTAGACAATTGAATAATGGTATCAGTTCCTACTATAATTTCAGGATATAAATTACCGGCATCAGTATCTAATGAAAATCCAAACACAGGACCTGAGGATAGAATAACTCGTCCATTTTTAAGAGCTTTTAGAACATTTTTACCATTGACACCCATTCCGATTGGACAATAGACAAGACTTGATAATTTTCCGATTGCATTATCAGTAACTTGTCCTGAAACACCCATAAACAAATCTGTTGTTGAAAAGTTAAAAGAGCCATGTGCATCGCTTCCAGCAGAAATGAAGAACTTCCAGTTTTGAATATTTTCGTTCTGATTTTTCGCTTGCAGACCTTTTTGCCAGATAAAATCTACAGCTTCCAAATTCTGCATAAATCGATAAGTTGTGTGCACCTCATCATCCGGAGGATAAGCAGAAAAAGCATCATCGATTGCATATCTTGTGTCCCATGGGTCCTCGGCCTCTGTTGTTTTTAGGCTAGCATAAAGATTCCATATTTCGCCACCGACAATACCATCCTTTAATAGCAGATTGGGATTATCTGAGAACAGATCAGATGGATTTGACAAATCGTTACAAATAATACTACCCATATAATCATGTGGCATACCATTTTCCGGAAATTCAGAATGACCAAGATTCCAAACCGATCCATCAACAGCGAAAGACAATTCGTCGCCCTCGGCAAAGGGATGAGCTGCATAAGCGAAACAATTATGTAAAATTAAAGAATCACACATTTTATCAACAGTAACATCTGTAGCTGAAATATCGCCGTCCCCATCGCCAAAATAAGGCATATTAAGAGGATTCCCGACTCGAGGATAAACCAAAGTATGAATATGATCGTTTGCTGAATTTTTTACAGTTAGCTCAATAGCTCTGATTAAAATTAAACTTGAGTCTTGTTGATTAAGATTTTGAACGTTAATTCCAAGCTTTTCCCAATTATCGAACATATCGATACCATAATTATCGAAGTCACATGAATGGTCGGTAAAAGTAATCCAATCAAGGCCACAGTATTTAGCCATAATCTTGGTCGCGTCAATTGGTAATCCAACCTCAGCACTATTTTGAGTAAACATTCCGTGATAATGAACATCACCTCGAAACCAATTTTCGACAACAGGAAAATCATCCACTTGTCTAAATACTCGTAAATAAAAAACTTGATCCGGGTCCCAATCTAACTCACAATAAACCTCAAAATCAATAACATTCTCATACCCTACCAGTTTTTCGCCAGGAATCATCATAGTAAACCACCAATAATCGTCAGTTATGTCAGTGTATGTAGTTGCTGGCAGACTATGTGAGTGAGAAGTAAAGTCAATTGAATACACATCACTTTGAGCCGGCAAAGAAGCGTCAAAAGATTGAATTCCCAAGTCAGTTTCTGTTTCACTTTTATTAATAAAAAGCGATTGAAACTCTGCTTCAGTAATATCATCAAATAAAATTAAATCGTTATAAGTATTCTGTGAAGCATTTTTGACTTTGATTCGGACATTCATTAACTCGTTATTACAACCGATACATGAAGAACCATGCACAAAGACATGGAGAGGAATACTATTTATATTACCAAGGGAATCATACTTTTGCAAGTGATATGGAGCATCAACACAAATCTCCGATCCGGTTGTATTAGCTTGCTTAGTTAAGTTTTGAGAATAGCCACCTTTCAAGATTGACAATAAAAAAACAAAAATAATAAAATGCGTTTTCATGAAAAGATAATTTGAACAAAGATACAATAAATTCAAATTATTTAATAATAACTTAACAATTATTTAATATTAAATATTATTGATTATTTCGAATGTCTCAAAATATCAAATCAAATTTTCGTCTGACTCATTTAGTGCTTCTAGGCAAAGTGCAACAAATTGGTTTAGCTCCAGACCTATTTTCTCACATTCCATAATATTTTCTCGTTTTACTGAAGCTGCAAAACGTTTATCTTTCATTCGTTTGGTAACTGATTTAAC
>JAFGVU010000251.1 GCA_016937855.1 Bacteroidales bacterium
CAATTGTGTTTTTAATGCTATCTGTTGGCTCAGCTATGTCATTTTCTGCTAATATGTCGTTTTCGTTTTCTGTGTTAATATCGTTTTTCACGATAATTTCTGTTTCGGTAATTGTATCTGTTGGAGGGGTTATGTTGATGTTGTTGTCGGAAGTTTCATTTTGGTCGTTAGTTCTTATGTCGCGGTAATGGGCAATTATCAGAGGATCGTTTTCTGAGCCATCATTTTTTAGATAGTTTGCTGCATTTAACATATTTAGACCTTCGATACTTAATCGATCAGCCTTTTTATAGGTCTCGATTATGTTTTTATCAGCAATTTTAGATGTGATTATAATCTCGAAAAGTGCAATTGATTCGTTAATATTAGTTTCTGATTCGGATTTGAGACTGTCGCTTACTATTGCTGCAATTGCTGATGTGCTTTTAGAGTTGTAGTAAAAATCGTCTGCAAGATTGTTTTTAAGGCTTAGATAATCTTTGTTGTTTGTAGCCCAAAGTTTAAGTTGTTTTAGATATTTTTTGTTTTCTTTGTCAAGCTCTTTTTGTAGCTTTTTGTATTCTGATGAGGAATTTGAATACTCCATTCTCGATTCAATATCAGCTAAAATGTTTTCCTGAGTTTTTATATTTGATTCTATAATAGCAATATTGTTTTCTAGTTTTTCTAAAGTTTTAACTGTCTGGATATCAGCGTTATAGTTGTATGTGTAAGCGTTTTTGTTACTAAAGTCTATTTCGTTGTTGCTGTTAGTATTGTTGTTTGTGCTTGAGTTAATTTCATTATTGTTGTTGAGAGCATTGGCTAATATGTCTTTGTCGGTATTATTGATTGAGGAATTGTAAATGCCGATAATCTGATTTTCGATTGCAACTGCAGCGAGATGTTTTTCGTGTAACTCCTCAGCAGTGTAAAAGTTGCTGTATCCAATCACAGATGCTCTGTATTCATTTTGAATTCTAAGTAAACTATCTAATTGTGGGTTGTTTATGTTAGGCGAAATTTTATAATTAATGCTGTCAAGTTCTGCTAATAACTCATTAGTTGTAATACTATATTCGATGATGCCATCAATTTGTTTTTCCTGAGCATTTACTAAATCCTGATTTAATTTTTCTGCTTTGTTGTTATTGGTATTGTTCTCAATATCAGTTTTTATTTTGTTTATTTCATCATCCAATTTAGATATTTCATCTTTTTGTTTAGATTGTTGTTTAATGCTTATTCTGATATTTCCTGAATAGTTCACCGTATCCAGTTTTTTTGTCAAATCAGACAAGTCGCCCGTTTGTTGAGTTTCTGTATTTTGATTTTGAGTATCAATATTATCACTAGGATTATTGTTTTCAGTAATATCATTATCAACATTATTAATAGTTGAATCGGTGTTTTCGGCAATTAGATTGTTTTCGACGTCAAGGTTTGTGCTTGTATCGGAGATTTCTGTATTGTTGTTCGCCAAATCAGATTCATTTGTATTGTCGGATGTTTCTACATTATTGTTTTCGTTGTTTAGATTCGTATTTGTTTCAATTTCATTTATTGAGTTTGTCGAGTTATTGTCGGCTAAATCAGCATCAGTAATATCAACAAGCTCTTTCGTTTCAATTCCATTAGTTTGAGAAATAAGAACTCTTATTTCCGGGTCGATAGTTGGCTCGAAATTTCTTCTGTAATTTTTCTCATCATCTATAATATCAAAAACATACTCGTAGTATTGATTTGCGAGCATTAGTTTATCCCATGCCTGTGCAAGAATTTTCATTTTTTCCAATTCATCCTGACTGTCCTCTGCATTTAACTGTAAATTTGCAGCTTCTTGTTCAAGGGTTTCAATTTTGGAGATAATCTCATCGGTTTTAGTTGGTTTTTTTGATAGGTCGCCGAACGAATTTTTGTATGTTCCCAAAATTTCGTAATTTCTTAGAAGTTGATCGTTAATAAACTGTGTGTTCTCGCCTACAGAAATATCCAGTATGTTGTTGGCATTAGTAATTAGCTCGTTTTTCTTAAACTTATCATTTTCTTTATCGGCATCTTGATATAACAACTCTACCCGGTTAAAATTTTCAGTAATCTTGTTTATTGGCTCCTGGATGTTGTTATTTGAGATTTCGTTTATACGATAATTCAGGTCTTTTATGATAATTTGGTCTGAGTCGGTGTTTGCAATGATTTCACCGGCTTTCATGGTTTCTATTTTTTGAATAATCAAATTGTCGATTTCCGATTTCATTCCTTCCAGATACAGTATTGGTGGATTATCCTGATCGGCTCCGAGAACGATTAAATCTTTAATGTCGTTTTCTAAGTTTTTTGATTCAGCAATTAAGTTTTCGGTTTCGACAATTTCGTTTTGGTAATTAGTGTTTTGCAAAACTCCTTTTAGGCTTTCAAATTCTGTAAGGTATTCGTTTAAATTAACAGGTGTTTGAGAATTCAAATAATCAGTAATGATGTTATTATTGCTTAAAATTTCCGATTTAATATCATTTATTTCTGAGATTATTGCTTGTTTTTCGTTGTTGTTTGTTGTGGAATCGAATTGTAATTCTAAGTTTTTGATTATTTCTTTAAGGGAATCGTTTTTAAAAACCAAATCTCCCGTTTGTAAAGCGTTTACCGACAGAATATCCGAATATTTGTCGGTATATGATTTTGTGTCGATAAGTATTTCTTCGAGTTCCGAATCGGCTAAATCGGGTCCGGCATAAAGAATTGCATCTAAGTCAATTTCCTGAGAGTAGTATTTTGTGTCGGATAGTATTTCGTCTTGTTTGTATGCCAGTTGTTTAAGATCGTTTTGCGATACATGGGTTTTTAATAACTCGATTTCGTTTTTAGTTTTCGATAAATCTAAACCGGGATTGTAACTTAAAGTGTTTTCAAGTTCATATTGGCTATTGGTTATTATCGCGATTCGGTTGTTTAATTGTGCTATTTCGTAATTTATAAATTCAATCTGAACTTCGTTTTCTTTTATTTTTGATATTAAATCAATCTTCTCGTTTTCTAGTGTTTTTATGTCGTAAATATACTTCTCTCTAACTGTAAAATCTTGTTCTTTTTTAGCTAAATCTAATTTGAGGCTTATTTTTTCATTGATTTTATTTAATTCATCAAGTTGGTTTTGGAGCATCAAATTATAGTTCTTTAGTTTTGAGTCTTTGTTACTTATTTCGTTTGATAGTTTTGTTTGATAATCATTTTGTGGCGACGAGGTGTTAATGTTTTTTATTTCGCGAGAAATTTTCTCGATTTGTTCGGGCAAGGATTTTTCGCTACGTGGGAGATTACTTAGCATCTCTAATTCGCCACTGTAATAATCCGACAGGCTGTTTAGTTGTTTTGCATTATCGTTAAAGAATTTTGCTAAGTCGTACATCTCGCCGGCAATAGTCGATTTTTCTATTATCTGATTGTTAAGGTCATTGCGTCTTGCAACAGATTTTTCGTCATTTTTATTCTTAAGAGAGCTTAACTCTTTGTTTAAATCTTTAATCTCCTGAAGATGTGTTTGGCAAATTGTATGAGCAGCGTTTGCATATTCGTAAAGTTCCTGTGCTGTTGATTTGTGTTTTTCTATCGATTTAAACGACTGGCTGAATAAATCATCTATGTTTGATGTGCTGTCGATGTTTGCGATAGTTTCTGTTCTGAGGTTTGTTGTGTCAATAATGGTGTTTACTCTAATTTCTTGTCTTTTTGTTAATTCGGCCATAGCGCCTGAGTTAATGCTTAAACTTGCGTGATGATAAACATCTTCGATGCTCACAATCTGGCGTGTAAGCTGTTCTTGTTCGAGCAAAATTCGGTAAACACCAATTTGATTAGTTTTTGATTCTCTGGTTGATGCGAAAAATGCTGTTTCGCCAAATCTGTCGGAGGCGTACATTATGTCGTCATAAGGGGTGTTTATCGGAAAATCGAGATTCTCGGGAGTTGACCAGGTGTTGTTGCTTACATTATAGAAACTTCTGAAAATATCGTATCCGCCAATGCTATTGTGTCCTTTTGACGAAAAATACAGGGTTTTGCCATCCTCCGTAATAAATGGATAAGCTTCGTCGAAAGGAGTGTTAATTGTTTCTGATATTTTTTGTGGATCGCTCCACCCGCTGGCAGTTTTATAGCTTATGTAAATGTCGAGGCTGTTTTTGCGACTTTCACCATAACTACTCATTAAAACAATATTGTTTGTGTTGGAGATGTACATTAAGTCGGTTTCGTCAATTCTTTTGTCGGCTTTTCCTTTAAACCTTTCGGTTTTTACGATAATCTCTCCTCCAAAATTCTTTAAATCGTAGGAATAGTAGAAGTTTTTTATGGCTGTTTGACGATTGCTTATTACCTGTAATTCGTATGCATATCTTATCAAATCTTTTCCGTTTTCCGACTGACTAATGTATTTGTCAATATTATACTCTTCCCAAACTTTGGATTTTGTTGTTGCCTTAAACTCATTGTAAAAGTTAATTGCTTTGTCAAAATCATACAAAAAATGATATCCTAATCCGATATAAAAATTAGCTTCCGGAATCCCTTTTCCCACGGCAAACTCCAAATAATCGAAGGCTTTTTTGATTTCGTAGTTTTGCTTAATCATTGAGGCCCCGTAAAGGAAGTTAAAAACCGGTTCGCGAGGGTATAAACTCAAAAGTTGTGAAAAACCCTGATAGGATTGGATATAATTTTCACTATTAAACGCCTCTAAGCTCACCTCGAAAAGCTCCTTCTCCTTCTTGGATAACTCTTGCTCAGGCTTATATTGAGCATAAATTTCTCCGGCAGAAAAAACAAGCAGAAATAAAAACAATAATATGTATTTTGCTTTTCTCAAAATTTAAAATAAAACTTAAAAATAATCAAACTTTAACTAATAATAAAAAAAATGTTGAAATGAAAGTAAATAATTGATTTATTTAGCAATATTTCCGCATTTATTAATCGGTTTAGTGATACAATATGCGATATTTTTTCATAAAACCTGTCGATAATCTATTTTATATTTGTAAATTTGTGTCAAATACCTGAATTATATAAAAAATGCTGAGTCTCGCTCTTGTTTTGCCTTGTTATAACGAAGAGGATGTATTGCCTAAAACGGCAGCATCTTTGGTTGAGGTTTTTAATTTATTATTGAGAGATAAAAAAATTTCAGAATCATCTTTTATTCTTTTTGTTAACGATGGCAGCAACGACTCAAGCTCTGATATTATCGCCGAACTTCATAACCAGAATTCTTTTATCAAAGGACTCAATCTTTCGTCAAATGTAGGTCATCAAAAGGCATTATTGGCAGGATTACATTTTGTTACCGATAAATGCGATGCTGCAATTAGTCTGGATGCCGATTTGCAGGATGATGTTACTGTTATTGGAGAGATGATTGAAAATTTTGTGGGCGGTTCTGATATTGTTTATGCAGTTAGAAAATCCAGGAAAAAAGACTCTGTTTTTAAACGCGGTTCAGCAAAAATATTTTATAGATTTCTTAAAATGATGGGAGTAAAAACTGTTTATAATCATTCCGATTACAGGTTGATGAGCAATGCAGTTTTAAAACATCTCAAAGAATATAACGAAGTAAACGTGTTCTTGAGAGGGATAGTTCCGTTAATTGGTTACAAATCATCTAAGGTTTTTTATACCCGAGAAAAGCGAGCTGCCGGCAAATCAAAATATCCGTTGAATAAAATGATGCTTTTTGCTCTCGACGGAATTACCTCTTTTTCCGTTAGGCCACTAAGGCTGATTTTTTATGTCGGATGTATGAGTCTGTTGGCAAGTATTGCCTCGTTTACCTACATCATGGTGTCATATTTTGGTGGAGGAAATATTGCCGGCTGGACTTCGGTGATGATTTCGCTTTGGTTTTTAGGCTCTTTAACATTAATTTCACTTGGAATTATTGGAGAGTATATAGGCAAAATTTATACTGAAGTTAAGCATCGTCCTCGATATCATATCAAAAGCGTAGTGTTTTAATTTACCCTAGCTGTATTGTTATTATCCTTACATTATTCTTTATTACGTTGCAACCGTACTGGTAAGTACGCTTATCTCACGAAACACTTGATTTCTGTTTGTTTTTTGAATTACGAACGCGACAGATTCGCGCCCGAACTTCAAAAAAGATTCGCTATCCTCTTGAAGCACAATCTCCCAAAACCGGTTTACCCACGAATAAGCATCCTAAAAATTATGAAATAACAAAAAATCTCTATTGCTTATTCGGGGTTGAAGCGCGAATCTCCCAAAAACGGTTGGAGAGCGAATCTCCCAAAAACGGTTGAAGCGCGAATCCATCGCGTTTCATATGGTTTTGGGATAATGTCTGCTATGTATTTTTTGCTAATGAGAAATGTCTTTTCTAACTTATACCAAAATAATATCAAAACAACCGAAATAAATAGGTACTATTATGTCAATCTAAATACAAAATCTCTAAAAGAAAACAGACTCACTACCCAACATTATTATCTCTTATGTTTTTTAGATTTGCTCTATTTGTGGGATTTACTGCCTCATCACGAAATCCTAACACATAATGCGGGTTTAATTTACCTTATCTGTATTGATATAATCCTTACATTATTTTTATTACGTTGCGTGGTGCACAGGGCATAGGGCTAGTGTTGTGAATAGCAATATTTTTGTGCGAAAAGATGATTGTACAAAGTGCAAAATGTTATTAATTGCTATACAAAAAAGCCCCATGCTCTTTGCACCACGCCCCATGCAACGTTTTGTTATTCAAATCTTTATCTCAACCCTTTCGGATAATTAAAATAATTGTTAATAAACTTTTGGTTTTTTATATGGTTATTTCAAAAGTGAAAATTATATTTGTATAATCATAAAACTTTTAATTATGAGCGATTTAAAAATTGGAGACAAAGCCCCTGATTTTAAGGGAGTTAATCAAAATGGAAAGGAAGTTAAACTTGCTGATTTTACCGGTAAAAACTTGATTTTGTATTTTTATCCCAAGGATAGCACTCCGGGCTGTACTGCCGAAGCCTGCGATTTGCGCGATAATTATAATATGTGGATTGCTAAAGGTTATGAAGTGTTAGGAGTTAGCCCTGATAGTGAGAAAAGCCATCAGAATTTTATTGAAAAATATCAATTGCCTTTCGATTTAATTTCTGATACCGAGAAAGCTATCCTAAAATCATATAATGCATGGGGAGAGAAGAAAATGTACGGTAAAACATACGAAGGAGTGTTGCGCAAAACTTATGTTATTGGGAAAAACTCTCAAATTGAGGCAATTTTCGAAAAAGTAAAGACCAAAGAGCACACAGACCAAATACTCAATGAAATAAGCAAATAAATTGTTTAACGAAAAAAAAGAGTTATAGGTAAATTTTCGAGAAACTCAAAAATTTTGTTTAACGAAAAAAGCAGAAAGAAAATAAATAGTAAAAAAATATAAATAGAATTTGAAAATTAGAGTCTGTAAGACTCATTTATTTCAACACGGACAGAACGAAGTAAAGTCCGTGTTAAAATAAAACAGTAAATCTCTTTTGGCGTGTTTTTTTGGTGCGATAGCAAACCAAAAAACATGACAAAAAAGAATTAAAAAAATGAAGAACAGAACAAAACAAATAGAAAAAACAGGTAAATTTTCTAGAGACTAAAAAATTATAGAAGTAACAAACCAGAATTAAACAAAAATTAAATAAAATCTTATTATTATGGCAAGTAAACCCGAAGATGTCAGGAATGAAAAATTAAAAGCTGTTCAGCTTGCAATGGGAAAAATCGAAAAAGATTATGGTAAAGGATCAATTATGATGCTAGGCTCTCAACCGGTGGTTGATGTGCCTGTTATATCATCAGGTTCAATAGCCTTGGATATTGCATTAGGTGTTGGTGGTTATCCACGTGGTAGAGTTATTGAAATATATGGACCTGAATCATCCGGAAAAACAACTCTTGCAATTCACGCAGTTGCCGAAGCACAAAAAGCCGGCGGTATTGCTGCAATAATTGATGCAGAGCATGCTTTTGATAGGTTTTATGCCGAAAAACTAGGTGTAGATGTCGAAAATCTTATTATTTCTCAACCCGATAATGGAGAACAAGCTCTTGAAATTGCCGATAACTTAATCCGCTCAGGAGCTATCGATATTATTGTTATCGATTCGGTTGCCGCTTTAACACCTAAAGCCGAAATCGAAGGCGAAATGGGAGACTCAAGAATGGGATTACAGGCTCGTCTGATGTCACAGGCATTGAGAAAATTAACTGCAAATATCAATAAAACTCAAACTTGCTGTATTTTTATTAATCAGCTCCGCGAGAAAATTGGTGTAATGTTCGGAAATCCTGAAACAACAACAGGTGGTAATGCTCTTAAGTTTTATGCATCTATTCGACTCGATATTCGTCGTATCGGACAGATTAAGGAGAGTGAAGATGCTACTGGAAACAGAACAAGGGTTAAAGTCGTTAAAAACAAAGTAGCTCCGCCGTTCCGCAAAGCAGAATTCGACATAATGTATGGCGAAGGAATTTCAAAAATTGGCGAGATAATCGACCTTGGAGTTGAACTTGAAATAATTAAGAAAAGCGGAAGCTGGTTTAGCTATGGAGAATCAAAACTCGGACAAGGCAGAGATTCTGTGAAAAATATTTTAATGGACAACCCTGAGTTAAGAGATGAAATGGAAGCAAAAATTATCGAAAAATTAAAAAAATAATGCATAAAGTAATTGCTCTTTTTATTATTATTGTAGGACTACTCATTGCTTGCAATAATCCGTCATCTAACAACAATACAAATGACTCGGTAAACGATACTACCGAATCTATCGAAAGCTTAAATAAGCAGATCAGAGAAAATCCTGAAAATGCTCAGCTTTTTGTTAAAAGAGCTCATTTGCAACTCGATGGAGAAAATATCGAAGAAGCAATAAACGATTTTGAAATTGCTCTTCGTGTTGATTCTCTATTGCCTGATGTGTATAACGAGCTTTGCGATTTGTATCTTTTGCGTGGTGAGTCGGGCAAAGCCAAGGATGCTTTATTAAAGTGCCTGGAACTTTTCCCGTTTAATGATGAGGCTCGTCTAAAACTTGCTCAAATATATTTTTATGTCGAAATGTATAAAGAGGCAATGCGTGAAATAGTAAATCTCGAAACTAATAACTTGCAATCCTCAGACTCATATTTTGTTAAGGGATTAATCTTAAACGAAACTCAAGCTTACCAAGAGGCAATTAAAGCCCTTAGGAAGTCCATTGAGTATGATACTGAAAACTGGCAAGCTCACAATCTGTTGGGGATGATATATTACAGACAGAATGATCCACTTGCAGTGGAGTATTTTACAACAGCTGTCAGATTGTTCCCTAATAATCTCGAAATAAGATTTAATGCAGGATTAGTTTTTCAGCATTTTAAACTTTATGATAAATCGCTTGCCGAATATGATTACGTGATAAGTGCCGATTCTACTTATTGCCAGGCATATTATAACAGGGGATATGTGCATATTAATGGAACAGGTAATGCCGAAGAAGCAATAGCTAGTTTTACGGCAGCGATAAAGCTAGATTCCACTGCACATAAAGCTTTTTATAACCGCGGAGTTGCATACGAAATGATGGGGAAACTTAAATTGGCAGAGTTGGATTATAGAAAAGCTCTGGAGATTTTGCCAAATTATGATATGGCAGTTAATGCTCTTAACGATGTTATTGCTAAGCAACGATAATACTTAGCTGCCACATTGATTGTTAGAATTTTTTGTCGCTAAATATTAAACATTCTGATTATGAAACGTATCTGGTATCTTTTTTTAATTGTTGCTGTTGTTTTTGTTTCGTGTAAACCCGAAGCAGATGTTAAACCCGAAGAAGATTTTGCAATGCCCGATGTATCACTAAGTGACGAGGAAATCGCAAATGGAATTCTTACTCCGGAGATTTTGTGGAAATTTGGACGTGTAAGCGATCCGCAACTGAGCCCTGACGGAAATTCATTAATTTATAATATTACCTATTATAGTGTTGACGAAAACAAAGGTTATACTCATGTGTTTTCTATCCCAATGGAAGGAGGAGAACCAAAACAGCTAACAATTGGTAATTATTCTTGCTTTAACCCTCGCTGGATAAATAATGGTGAGAAGATTGCATTCTTATCTAGCGAAACAGACACCGTTCAGATTTGGACAATGAAAGCAGATGGGAGTGAAAAAACACAAATTTCAAATCTCGATATTAGTGTAAATTCTTTTAAAGTTGCGCCGGATGGGACAAAAATCCTGATAATCTCGGATGTTAAACTGGATCAAACTCCAACCGAAATTTATACCGACTTACCTAAAGCAAATGTAATTATTGCTGACGATTTGATGTATAGACATTGGAATAACTGGCACGACTATGCTTATTCGCATATTTTTGTTGCCGATTTTGACGGAGAATCAGTTGCTACTCCGATTGACATAATGCAAGGAGAACGTTGGGATGCTCCAATGAGCCCTTATTTTGATGATTCTGAAATTTGTTGGAGTCCTGACAGCAAAAAAATCGCATATACTTGTAAAAAAATGACAGGTAAACAATACGCCCTTAGCACCGACTCGGATATTTTTATTTATGATTTGGAATCTGCTAAAACTAACAATATTACGCAAGGAATGTTGGGTTATGACAAATATCCAACTTTTTCTCCTGATTCAAAGATGATAGCCTGGTCGAGTATGGAAACTCCCGGGTATGAGGCTGATAAAACCAGATTATTTATAATGGACTTCGAAACAGGATCAAAAACTTATCTTACCGAAGATTTTGACTATGGTGTTTCAAATATAATTTGGCCGGCGGAAGAAGGAAATACAGATAATATTTACTTTATCTCGGACATAAATGCAACCCAACAGATATTTGGAATTAATGTTAAAACTCGTGAAGTTATTCAATTTACTGAGGGAGCGCACGATATTTATGCAATGCAATATAATCAGGATAAGTTTATTGCTCAAAAAATGAGCATTTCGATGGCAACAGAGCTTTTTGAGGTCGAAAAATCTGGAGAACAGCGTCAGATAAGCTTTACAAATAAACATATATACGAAAATATTGAAATGGGTCGTGTTATCGAAAAGTGGGTGCCTACTACAGATGGGAAACAGATGTTGGTTTGGCTGATTTTGCCCCCAAAATTTGATGCAACAAAAGAATATCCTGCAATTTTGTATTGTCAGGGAGGACCACAATCTGCTGTTTCTCAATTCTTTAGTTATCGTTGGAATTTTCAGATAATGGCAGCAAATGGTTATGTTGTTATTGCGCCTAATCGTCGTGGTTTACCCGGGTTTGGTACAGAGTGGAATGCTCAAATCTCAGGCGATTATGGAGGCCAAAATATGAAAGACTATATGTCGGCTGTAAATGCATTTAAAGGAGAGCCATATATCGATGAGGATCGTATTGGGGCTGTTGGTGCAAGTTATGGCGGATTTTCGGTTTTTTGGCTCGCAGGTCATAACGAAGACAATACTTTTAAAGCGTTTATTTCACACTGCGGGATGTTTAATCTCGAATCGCAGTATGCTGCAACCGAAGAGATGTTTTTTGTAAATCATGATCTGGGCGGAGCGTATTGGGAAAAAGAAAATAAAATAGCACAAAAGTCTTACGAAAATTCACCTCATAATTTTGTCGATAAATGGAATGCACCAATTTTGATTATTACAGGTGGTTACGACTTTAGAATACCTTACACCGAAAGCCTGCAAGCATTTAATGCAGCACAGTTAAATGGTGTTGAAAGCAAACTGTTGGTCTTTCCGGAAGAAACTCACTTTGTCTTAAAACCACAAAATAGCATTCTCTGGCAACGCGAATTTAAAGCCTGGCTGGATAAGTATTTGAAGTAAAGTAGATTTTTGGAATAGGGAAAAATTATAGGTAAATTTTCGAGGAACTCAAGAATTTGTTTTTGACGGATTAGCAACTTGGGTTAACTTTCAAAAAAACAGCCCTATTTGCTTTTGTTGCAAATAGGGCTGAAAGTGTTGATAAATTTAGTAAAGGCTTATGATAATAAGACGTAATTTATTCAACTTGCCCGGCTTTTATCGGATTGTCTGCTGTTAAGTTATCTGCTCTACTTATAATTTTTAATAGACTTTTATCTGCAGATAATTCAAGTTTTATCCAACCATAATAATGCGCTGTACTACTACCATAAGCAATAGCCCGGTAGCCGATAAACTTTTCTCCTTTGCCGGCAAAATCGTCTAAATATACAGTATCTCCATTCCAGGAATTACTTTCCGATATGCTTTCATCTTTATTGATTACATCCAGCATATTTGTCCTTGATGCTGCCAATTGGCTATATCCATCACAATCAAGTAATGGGTCAAGTCTTTTAAAAATAAACACTTGTTTATCTGTAACATTGTTAGTGTCGATTTTAAACGTAAGATATTTGCAACATCCATCTATTGAATCTATGCTTGATACAGTAACAGTTTTATTGATTTCAGAGTAAAAAATCTGATCTTCAGGTAATTTAATTTCATCTTTACATGAGGATAGAAATATTGCTAAAATAATTGAAGTTAAAAATAGTATCTTTCTCATAATATTTGTGTTTTTAATTTACTATCATTCTTTTACTGTCAATGATTTTATTACCTACAACTAAAGTGTAAATAAACATACCTGGATATAAATCCGTTTTACCTATTTCTATTTGATTTTCACCATTTGTTTGTAAAGATACGGATTTTAATTAGGAATTAGAAATTAAAAAAAATGGCATAAAGCCACAGGAATTTTCCTTATTAGCTTTATGCCAAATGTTTGTTTAAACGCGGTTATCTCACAATCATAAAACTTTGACTTGAGTTAAGTTCTTTGCAATTTATTATGTAATTGCCCGCTTCGAGATTGCTTATGTCGATACTCATAAAACCAAGTTGTTGATTTGTTGAAACTGTTTTTACAAGATCACCTTTTATAGTAAAAATACTAAAAGTACAATTACCTTCAGGATTAATAAATTCAATTGACAGATAGTTATCAGCAGGATTAGGATAAATGCTAAATAAAGACTCAAGTTCAGGAATTAGCTCCTGAGAATCTTCATAATTATTTACTCTGGCAGATCTATCTTCCATTGTTTGTTCAGAATTTGGCAAAAATACAATTGGGAAATTGTCCCACAAGTCTGCCGATTCAAGCATTGCACGTGCAGCACCACCTTCTTTTGTATTGTAATCTGCTGCAAGTTCGCGTAAAAACTCCTCGTTATTACGAATTGCATTTTGGGCGTCTTCCATGGAGTGGGCGCGTAGCATATCTATTTTGACCTCGGTGATTTTCACATCATTTAAAAGAGAGATGTCGTCGCTGCTTAATGCAATATTTTCGATATCATCTAGAACAGCAAGAGCATTGTCGTATAGTCCTTTATGCAAATATAAATCGGCTAGTTTCTTTTTTGCATGCAAATCGGTTTGTGTTTCTAAAAATCCGAGAACCATTTCGTACGATTGTGCAAACTCGGGAGTTGTGTCGGCACTAAAAGTAGCACGTACTAATTTATCGTAATTAACCTGACGTGCAGATTTTAAACTGCTGATACGATTAAGTTTTTGCTCAATTTCATTTTCACCATTTTGAGATTTTAAAATATATGCTTTGTATGTTGCACTTAAATCTGAATTACGAACAGCCTCCACAACATCTTTTGGTAATGGACTATTTGCAAACATTAAAGAAGTGCGAGAGAGTTCGCTAACATTTTTATTGTTAAGATATGCCAGCAGAATTTGGGATGTTAAATTTGGAGATGCCTCATTTAAACTATTATAAACAGTCGAAATGTTGTTGTCGTTAGCTGTTTGTGCAGAAATCTCCAATTCCAATTCATTGTACGATGTTAATTCAGCAACTTGACTTTCTAATTCAATTTCTTCGTCATTAAACCCGCCAATGGTTTCCATGAGTGGAATAATTATACCACCACCTCCACCATAGGAGTATATGGTTTGTGGACATTCTTGTTCACGAGTTGTAAATGTTCCATCATAATGTCTAATAACTTCACTCGTATTATAACTATTAATATTTGCATCACGATCAATTAAATTATCATAAGCTCCATAATAATGATAATTGTCTCCATAGAAGTGAATATATGATGAGGTGTAGTCAACATAAAAATCTCTTTCTCCAGACAATCCATGCAGCCAGAAAGTGTTTTTAGCTGATTCACCATCATTGGTGAGAATATTCCATCCTTGTTTTTGTGCAATCGAAGAATAATATACGGTAATAGTTCCATTTTGTGTTTGTAGCTCTCCTCCAAGAACAGCAATTGCGTAATCAGTTTGGTTAAAATCATTGCAAATAAATTGCAATCCATTAGCTTGATCCATAGAGCTGCCATTTTCACCAAGACCTACTGCTCCCGTTGCAACACCATTCCCAGTCAGATTGTAAAAATCGTTTCTATAAACTTCATTATTATTTAATTCATGTGAATTATACACCACCATTCCCAACACTCCATCATGGAATTCATTACCTTCGATATGATAACCTGTACTACTTTCTACATACAATCCAAAACTATCGTAAAGCAATGAGCCTGATAATGTTTCGGAGGAGACGTCGAAGTCACATTCCGTAACAGTAATAGCATCGGATGCAATTAACCAAGAGCCTTTTACACAATTGTTAAAATCTTGACGACTTAATTTATAAAAGCTACCTGTGCTTGCTTTAATTCCATAGTATAGATCAGTAAAACTGCCTCTTGTCGTATTTTGATCGGGACAAGGATATCCAATTAGTTGAATGCCTGAACAGCTTTCTTTCACTGTTATGGATGACGCTGTTGATAAAATACCAACACCTCGTTGTGAGATTGATACTGAGCTTGCATAATCATTTCTGAAATCACATCCATAAAAAGCTAATCCGGGAGCTGTCCAAATATGGACATGGTATAATGGCGTATTCCCTTTATTATATAATTCTGATGTCGTATAGAAATCACAAGTAGAAAACAGAGAAATATTGTCAACTCCCTGATAAGAATACGAAACAAATGATACATCAATTATATTATCTTTGAAGTTACTATTATACGCTTTAACAATACCTCCGTTATTAGCCTCTATCCCTTTCTCGGCAAATTCTATTGTTGAATTTGACATATAAGTATATGGTTGTGGAGATGTTGAAGTGCTACCTTGAGGCACTGACCCCCAGTAACCATTACAACGAATTCCGCCCCACATAGATTCAACATCACAATAGTCAAATGCGGTAAGTGTTGAATTTCTTAATTCAAGCCTGGAACCAATACCTGAGGCATTATAGCTCATATCTAAAGTTTCCTCATCTTTAAAATGTATCGTTAAACCATCGATTTTTAGTTTAGCATCACCATTAATTGTTAAGTTTCCTTTTAGATAAATATCTGTTATCGCTGCACCGGAGGTAAAGGGATTTGAAGTCTGGGTCCATTCTACATAATAAGGTGATGCTGTTACCTCTTCAATTGTTATATCTCCTGTTGTTAAATCTTCTGAAACTCCTGTCATTGAGGTTATTACTTCTGAAGTGTATTTATCATAACAACACTCTTGGCTATTAGGATGTGATGTGTAGTTGTAATAACAACCATCAATTTGGTCAGGCAAAATATAGCAATTAGGTGATGTTGCAGAAAATGTTGAGATAAGCTTGTTGTTTATTATCTCAGACGTGCCTAAATAGGCTATATTCGTGATGCTGTGGGCAGACAGGTTAAGCCTGCCAACATATCCGTTATTGGAAGCTACATAATAATCTCCATGTGTCGTTCTTTCGATTTGTGAACTGTAATATTGATTATATGAAAGGTTTGTGACGAAGAGGTTAATATCAGTTTCAATATTGTTAATATCGGAGTAGTCTATTACATAAATACCCTCCCCCGAACTGTTAAGGATAACTTTATCGTCATCATTTACAAATTCGCAACCTACAATTTGCCGTGCTGACATATCCATATTAAAATTGTGTATACAACTGTAATCACTGCACGCTAGAGATCCTGTTTGAGGATTTAACTCAATTAATAGTAAGTTCGGGTTTGTGGAAGAAGCAGCCAGGTTTGATGGATTTGCATTTGCAATGACCAACATATCCAAGTCATTAGATAATTCTAACTCCGATATTAATTCAATACTTGTTGAGATTCCAGCTGAGTAGCTTTTGACAATCTCTTTTTCTGTCATAGTATAAAGCTCAAGTATTAAAGAATCTGTTGATCTGTCACAGTAATTTAAAGAACTTACCGAGTAAATTCTACGTGTTTCACTTGTACCAATAAAATCGGATATAGTAATAGATGAGGTTCTGCAGCCTGAAGACGAAATTGCCCCCCTTGACATAACAGAGTTTATTCCCGGATTGACAATTGTATATCTTGTCTGGGTTAATGGATAAGATAAATCGCTTCGCTTATAGTATAAGGAATACCAAATAGCATATTCACAGTTGTTAGTCCTGCTTAAAGGAACTATCGAAATCTCCCCAGTAATATAGTAATATTCAAACTCATCTCCATCTTCGAAAAGTTCACCAATTTCAACTCCAGTTGGGGTATAAATTTTTGAATCAATAACTCTAAAAAGCAAATTATCATTTTCATCATAATATGCATTATATACTTCTTCACCAGTTATAGGGATAGTTGTTAGCGAGTTAACAGTAGGAGGATTTGTGCTGAAGTTCAACTGCTTGTTAATAAAAGACCATCTTCGCATTTGTTCCGATTGAGAATACAATGAGCTTACAATCAGGAACAGGGTGAAACTAATAATAAAAAGTTTTTTCATAATTTAATAGATTTAAGAATTAGTATTTGATAAATTTAGAATATTTGTTTTGCGAAAACCTGATAATGTAAAGTCCCGGGCTAAGTTCTTCGGTATTGATAATATTTCCTGAAGCCCCGGGCTTGCCCTTATAAACGCAAATTCCTGCCATATCGACAATCTCAATGTCTTGCCCTGCCAATGCAGGGCTAAGCCCGACAACAATGTATTCTCCTGCAGGGTTGGGGTAAACAACAATGCCGGGATCTTCTTTTTTGTCATTTACTTCGTTGATTGTATATAATGTGTATCCTGTATTAACCGGTAGTGTAGAATTACCACTACTGTCAGTTTTGACAAATAATATTGTATTTTGAATTGAATCAGAAGATCTATATTGGTATAAACACGGCATGGAAATGCTGTTGTCGTTGGAATTATGACAAACAGACATGAACTGGCACATATGGTTATTGTCCCCGTACAGCCTGTCCCAAATAAGGTTTCCGTACTTATCTGTTTTAATCAGTGACCCAAAAGCCCAGTCTTGCCCGTCATAAGCATCATAGAAATCTATAGACCCTGCTATCAATATTTCATCATTAGCTGTAATGTCAAGCCCGTATATAATTGATCCTCTTTGATCAGAATCATAAGCAAAGATCTTTGACCACAAAACATCCCCGTCTTCGCTGATCACGGCAATCGTGGGTGAGAGCGAGCAATCAACAGTGTCAACCAGGCACCTGTGGGCAATTCCGGCAATAACATAGTTGCCGTTATTCATTTTTTTTACCGAGCGTATCATAGTTGGCAATCCATTATGCCTCCAGTGTTTGTCCCATACAGGCTCACCGCTGCTGTCAAGTTTTACAATTATCGATGTAGCAGTTGAGAAAATTACTTTATCTGGATCAGTGATGCTCCCAACTGCTATTACCCCCCCGTTATCTGCAGCACATATCCCAAAAAAATATCCTCCATAGGCATGATCCTGGTATGTGTAATCCCATAATTTATTGCCGTCCTGGTCAATGCATACTATCCATGGGGCATCTTTGTTATTATTACTGTATGAATGGCTGTACCCGGCTGCCGCTATATTATTACTCGTTGTTAGACAAACAGTGAACAACTCTTCATTAAAGGAACCTTCCTGTCCTTGTGAAGGGGCAGCACCGTAAGACCCGGACCAGATGCTGTCGCCCGAATTGTTCAAAAGCATTATGCCCCCGTTAAAATGGTAAGGATTGGATGCACCTTCTGCATATTCATATGATTGCCCGGCCATAACATAGCCATTGCCGTTATTTATACACAGGTTATACCCGAAACATTGCTTTTCGGGATTATTTATTAGTGTTTCCCATTCTATATCCCCGTTATTGTCAAGCTTTATTGCAACATAACGGTTGTTAAAGTTTTCAGCTGTCCCTGCCCCTACGATCCACCCATCGTCGTTAGTTTGCATTACAGCGAAAGGCGAGATAAAACCTGCCGAATCCAGTACAGTTATAAAAGAGCCTTGCTGTGCAAATATTTGAATATTATGAAAAATTATTATTATAAGTAGTAATTTAAACTGACGCATATCTTTTGTTTTATTAAATTTGTGAAAAATAGCATTAAATAAGGGTTTTCATAAGTTATTTGTTTAATGTTTAATAAATTTTGAACGCAAGCCCGATTGTGTTTTCACTAGATAAACTCCGGGTTTTAACATCGAAACATCAATAGTATTATGTTCCGAATTTAGATTCGTATTGATTATTTCTTTACCGAACAAATCAAATATTGTTACTACAGTATTTCTCTCATTACCTGATAGTTCAATAATTATATAGTCGCGAGCCGGGTTTGGATAAATAGCAAAATAATCATTAAAACCTGCTTTACTAATTGAGTTTAAAATATAGTTTGAGTTTAATGGCAATTCGGAATTGCCTAAGCTATCTGTTTTGAGAAAAATAGGGTAAGCAGGTAATTTATCCATTGGCTGAATCCTTCCAACAGTAGAATAAGACGAATCTGTTTTATTGTAACAAACTGAGAAAAAGGTAGACATGAACTCTTCATTACCAAATAGTTTGTCCCAAAGAATATTTCCTGTTTTATATACTTTAATTATAAAAGCAAACGCCCAACTCATTTCATTATAGACTGTAGGAAAATTAAACGACCCTGTAATAATAATATCGTCATCAGGCGTAACTTCAATATCACGAGCCCATGATTCTATCATTATTGGATGATACGCAAATGTTTTACTCCATAGTACTTCTCCATTGTCATCAATAACTGCAATTATTGGTGAAGGGGAGCAATCGTATCCATCTCCTAAGCAGCGATAAGCAGCCCCGCAAATTGCATAATTGCCGTCGTTCATTGGTGTAATAGAACGAATCAAAGTTGGTAAACCGTTTCTACGCCACAATTTTTCCCAGACAACCTCGCCATTCTCGTTTAGCTTTACAATAAGAGCCCTATTGTATAAAATTGAGATATTGTCATCGTCAGGGTCAACAAAAAAGCCTGCTGCAATTATTCCACCATCATCTGTTGGGCAAACTCCTGGAAACATTCCCCAATATTCAGGTGTTTCATAATAGTAATCCCAAAGTTGATTTCCCTCCTGATCTGTGCATATTATCCATGGCATTTCGTTACCACCAATCTGAGAATATGAATTAGATAGACCTACTGCAACTATTTTATTGCCGGTAGTTACGCATACATTATATAATTTATCGTCAAAATTATACCCATATTCTCCCTGTCCGGGAGCGCCTCCATAAGATTTTGACCATATAACATTCCCGAGTTGGTCTAATCGCATTATCCCCCCATTAAAATGAAATTGTTCGGCAGCTTCTTCAACATAATCTAGCGACTTCGATACCAAAACATAAGAGCTATCATTGTTGATGCACAAATGATAACCTTGATTTTTCCAATTATTATACATAGTTTGCCATTCTAATTCGCCGTTTGCATCAAGCTTTATTGCAACATATTTGTCGTCTCCATTTTCTGCTGTACCTCCACCAATAATCCAACCACCATCATGTGTTTGGTAAACTGTCATTGGAGTAATGTAACCACTAGTATCCAGATTGTAAATAAAACTGTTCTCTTGCCCATAGGAATTAAAACAAAATGCTAAGGCAAGGCAAATAAATAGTGTTAGTGTTTTCATAAGTTGTTTGTTTAAAGTTTAATAAATTTTGAACGCAATCCCGATTGTGTTTTCACTAGGTAAACTCCGGGTTTTAACATCGAAACATCAATAGTATAATGTTCGGAGTTTAGATTTGTATTGATTATTTCTTTACCGAACAAATCAAATATTGTTACTACTGTATTTCTCTCATTACCTGATAGTTCAATAATTATATAGTCGCGAGCAGGGTTTGGATAAACAGCAACATCATCAATTGTTTCAATTGGATTTTGATTATAAATAATATACTCGTCATCATCTGGATATAGAAAAGTGCTAATTGGGAAAATGCCTTCTCCATTCTCATTAACTTTGTATAGATAGCTTCGACCAATATTTAAATTAAGATTCGCATGATAAGAGCAAAAAGAAGCCCCGCCATCATTATCAGCTACAACATCCATTTGTGATAGTGCAAATCGATAATTTTCTCCTCCAACAAATTTTTTCCAAATCAGGTCTGCATTTTTATCAAATTTTGCTATAAGCATATTATTTGTATTCTCAGACTTAGTGTATAATAAAGATGGACTAGTTACTCCAACAATAAAAATATTTGTATCCTTATCTACAGAAATCTTAGCTGAACCACCTTGGCCTCCAACATTTATGTTATATTGAAAACGTTCTTCTAATTCTTCGTCAAAAACAATTACAGACATCCTTTCTTTTTTATCTACCTCATAAACTAATGTGTCTGCAGTGTAAGCAACTATAGCTATTTCATCGTTAAAAACAGTTTTAACATCATAAAAAATTGAGACGTTTTTTAAAAAATTCCATTCCTTTCTTTTTTGCAATACTCCTTGGTTATTATATACACCAATAAAACCAATATTATCCATTGGCGAATCATAGTCATCCAGAATCCTATGTCGTACTAGATCTCCAACAGCCACGATATTTCCACTTACAGTAGTAGTTAGACCATAAAAATTTCCAAACCAGTTAACTGTGTCATTACAGTTGTTCCATTCCCAAAGTAAATTCCCGTCAGTATCAATTGCAAAAATCCAAGGCATACCAAAAAATTGGATTTCTCTTTCGGGACAGTAATTTTCTTGCCCTGCAACAATCAACGTATTGCTGTCATAAGATACAATGTCGTAAACGGATTCTGCATTATATGTGCTGTCAGTTTCAAACAATGGCATTGAACCATATGTCTTTCCCCATAAATAATCACCATTACTATTGTATTTTGCAACAAATCCATTCTGATCTTTCCAGAGTGTCGGGTAATAATATTTGGCAAAATATCCGGCTAAATAGTAATTGTTATTGGAGTCCACACAAACCGAATAAGATGTTGCCTCCGGAAATTCTTCTTCATCAAGAACTCTATGCCATTCAACCTCTCCATATTTATCAAGTTTTAATATCGAAGTTCGTACATCAAACCATTCGTTTTGGTTATATGCAACAATATATCCATCATCATTTGTTTTTTCAATTGACACTAGAAACTCCCCGGTCCAGTCAGGATAAATGTCGTAAGTTCTTGTAAACGGCTCTACCTGTGCTTTGCAATATAAACTTAAAAGCAGCAATATCCCTAAAGTAAATACATAGTTCTTTGCCATAATGTTTTTGGTTTTATTTATTAACAACTATTTTTCTTAAAACAACAATATTGTCTTTTTGGATTTTAATTATATATATGCCATTTTTTAATTCACTAGTTTTAATAGTTTTTTGTGCTTGAGTTAAAATATTATTGACAACAAGTTGGCCAGTTATTGAAATCATCATAAAACTCGAATTTACTAGTGTGTCAGGAATCTCAATAATAAATTCACCTTTTGCAGGATTTGGGTAAATAGCAACATCGTCAATTGTTTCAATTGAATTTTGATTATAAATAATATACTCAACAGAATCTGGATAAGGGAAGTCGCTAATTGGATAATCCCCATTTCCAAGACTATCTAATTTATATAGTGCAGCAGTACAAAAGTAAGGGCCGGCATGCAAGCTAAAGGTACATCCGAAAGTCGCTCCCCCGTCATTATCGGCACTAATTGTTTGGTGTCCCATAAAAGATGAATAAAACTCACCTCCGACATATTTTTTCCATATTATCCTGCCTTTTTGGTCATACTTTAGCCATAGAAAATCAGATCTATACTCTGAACCTGCCATAATATTACTGGGATAAGTTATTGCATTAACAAATATATTTGTGTCTTTATCTATAGAAATTTGTTGATATCCACCATCCGACCCAATCGCAATGTTATTCTGATATAAGGAATTAAAAAGTGTATCAACAATGATTAAACTATGCTTCAAATTAGTAAGACTATTACTATTCGAGTCTGCGACCCACCCTACTAATGCAAATCTGTTTTCTGAAATAACTTCAACATCTTTTAAATGTAGCTGATATTGTGGTTTGCCAAATATAAATGTATCCAAAATAGAGCCATTTAAATTCATCTTAACAACAAATCCTTGATCAATACTATTCCAATAACTGCCATTATAATAGGCTTTAATATTGGCTGTTCCAATAGCATATAAACGTCCACTTGGAGATTGTACAATTGAATTAAAGTAAGATGTATAATTTTCACTATCACAATCATCCCAATTCCATATTTCTTCCCCGTTTGTGTCAATGCACATAACAAATGCATTTCCTTGATAAGTTACTCCACAGCCCCCCCTACTACCAACTGCAATTAACTTATTATCCAGGCCAGAAATTATTTTTCTGAGAGACTCGCCTCCCCAATTATTTGGATCATTATCCGGGGTTCTGCCATATGTTTTACACCATAATAATTCTCCGTTTGGAGCAAACTTTGCAATCATTGCATTATAGTCAGCATAGGTAGTATATCCAATTTGTACACTTCCGGCGAGGTAGTAATTTCCGTCGTTATCAATACAAACAGATTGGCTTTCAATATTCAGATATGCAGTATCTTCCAATATTGTTCTCCACTCAATCTCGCCATATTTATCCAACTTTAACAAATTTGTCCTGTCGTAAAAACCGACATTTTGATTAAATGCAGCAATATAACCGCTATCAGCTGTATGTAATGTCTGTTTAAAATAATGCCCGTCCCACTCTGGGTCAAGGGTATAAAACTTTGTAAATGGCTCTACCTGTGCTTTGCAATATAAACTTAAAAGCAGCAATGTGCCTAAAGTAAATACATAGTTCTTTGCCATAATGTTTTTGGTTTTATTTATTAACAATCAATTTTTTATTTTTTTCAAAATATTTTCAATATTCTTATTTTCACTTTCGGCAACTACTGCAAAACCACCAAAATCTTAGTGATGTAAGTATTTACCCCCCCCCGCAATATGCTTAAAAATTTGCATTTGGTATTATAATTTAGCGCCTCTAAGTTAAGCATTATTTTTTAAATGCAAATTATTTGAGGATTAATTTTTAAATTATTTGATTATTTGTTGTTGTTTGTTGAATATGAAAGAATCTGGTTCTTAGTCTTATATATTACATATCTCATGTGCCATCCAATTTATTGTGGTTCTACCATTATTTTAATGGGTAAATATGTATAATGCCTCCTCGCTCCCTGTAATCCCGAACGGGAAGCCTTACACAAAGCATAAAGATAGCAGTTGTGCGACGGGTTTCTCTAGGAAAATTAGGGTGCGGTGGGTGCCGTAATAATCATCAATTTGTAATTTTCAGGCTTATTGCGAGATAAACATTGTAATTGCATAGGGTATGAAGAACCATGAAATATTTTATCCCCTAAAACCCGGCTAAATAATTACTTTTTTCTTTTTGTTGACGTTTATATTGCCTGTATTATTTTGGTTCACGTTAAATGTTTTTGTCGGCAATGTAAAGTCTGGATACAGCTCTTTTTTTTACTTTCCATCGTCTGGTTTTTTAGGACATGGAAACGTTAAAAAAAGTAAATAGGTTATTTTTTTGTAAATTAAAGGTGTGTTCCGAGAAATAAGTTTATTGTGAGATAAACATCATAATTGCATAGGGTATGGAACCATGACATTTATTGTAATACAAATACTCATCTCAAACTAGTAAAATAACCATTCATTTATCACCCTGTTCAAACTAACTTTAAGTTTTACAGTATTATTTATGTTGTTTTTGTGGTTTTCGATTTGTGATTTTACCAGATCGTGAAGTTGGCTTAAATCACTGTTTGGATACCATATTTGGCAAAAATTTAGTTTCTCGAACCTGTAAGTGTTCCATTCTTGTTCAAAAATTGTTGGGACTGCAATTATTGCTATGTTTTTATTTATCGCCTGATACATGGTGCCATTACCTCCGTGGCAAATAACAAGTTTGATGATTGGAGCAAAATCATCAAAATTTAGGAATGTAGTATAATAAATATTGTGTTCTGTTTTATCCTCGTCTGCACCGGTAATAACAAGGTTGTAGTTTTGCCAGAATGTGTCTGTAAGGTCTCCTAACGACGATAATTTTCCGGTACTTCCCATTGTTATAAGTATAGTTTCTCTCTGCTTGTTATTTTCCAAAAATTGTAGCAGGTCTTGATTGTGTTCGTGGCAGGAATAGAGCAGTGGACCACAATACTTGTAGTTGTTTGGAAGGTGTTTTGACGGAAATATTTCGGGATCGTCGCACAATAGATTGTAATCTCCTGCAAATTCATCGAGTAAATCGGTATAAACTTCCAAATTTAAACTTCTTCGTATTTTTCTAAATGGTTTGTGTACCTTGCGCAAGGTGAGCTTTTCGACAGTTCTGATAATTCGCTCCCATGATGCTTGGGATAGTCGCGGTTTGTATTTGTTGGCTTTGTGTGTATGAGGTACCGGTCTGATATCATTGTAATGGTGAGTCAGATATGCGTTAAACACACTTATAAGTGGTGTTTTGCAATATCGTGCAGCAATTCTTAAACCTAAATATGTGTCTCCTATTATAAAATCAGGCTTTTCTGTTTCTATTATATGTATAAGCGACTCTACTGTATTGGTAACCGATTTTTGATTTATCCAAGAAAAATCAAAACTTTCCGCCTTTTCAATAACGCTTTCGTAAGTATTTGTTGATTCTGATAGCGTTTTAAATCCCGAATTCTGAACAAAACTATCGTATTCCCCCGATTTTAAGAAAACTATTTCGGCATCGATACTGATGTTTTTAACGAGCTCGATGCAGCGCAAATAATGTGCAAGTAAATTGTATGGTGCAACCAGAATTTTCATAAAGGAATACAAAAAAAGACTGCTACTAAAGGAACAGTCTTTTTTTATCAATTTCTTTTTTTTGACTATTCAGGATGAATAGCTTCGACAGGACATACGTCAGCGCAAGCGCCACAATCAGTACAAACATCAGGATCAATTACATAGATATCACCTTCAGCAATTGCCTCAACCGGACATTCATCGATACATGTACCACAAGCAGTACAATCGTCATTAATTTTGTAAGCCATTTTTTATCGTTTTAAATTAATAAATCATAATTTATCATTACAAACATAAGGTAGATTTTTTAAAGATAAAAGGAAATAAGAGTTTTTTTTGATTTTTAGAATTAGTCTAATTAGTGGCTAAAGTTTCATCAGCCCCATTTTAGGTCTATCATCTTTAAGTGATTGTTTTTTGTCTTACAATTTTAAAAAATTGCATGAGGCATAGGGCTATTATTGTGGCAATCAACGCATTCGTGCAAAATCGTGCTTATTACGGAACAAGATGTTAAGAATTGCAACAAAAAGAGCCCCATGCTCCATGCACTATGCTCCATGCAATATATAATAATACTGATTCTTATTTTAAAGCAGCTAAATAATTACAATTAGGTTTTCTTTTGATAGATTTGGTAACGTCCTTTTGTAAATAAAAAAGTGTATTGCGTTAGAATGCTATCCCCGGGTATTTCAAATTTTGTGTCATAATTATTTCGAATTACAATAAATTTTGGTTTGTTATTGTTTATATCATCGATTAGGATTTTTTTGTTCTTTTCGGGTTTACAGAAAATAATATTGAAATACTTTGATGGAGATCTACGTTCGGAGTATGTCATTATTGGACCGCTTCCTGCTAATGAGACCACAAAAACATAATCATTTTCGTTAGAGTTTTCTTTTATCCAAAGTCCTATTTCCTTTTCATAATCAGGAAATCCTTTAAAATATCCATTTATAGTCAGGTTATAATATGGTAGCAAAATTATAATTATAGTAAGAATCATCAAACTTGTTTTGGTTTTAAATTCTGCAATTGTATTGCTTGTTATAAAGGGTATTTTTGATATTAGAATGCCTGCAATTATTGAGATTGATGGCAGTATTTGTTTTATTTGGTGTCCCGAGTAGTTTCCTGAGGCATTTGCTGCTAAAAAATCGAAAACAAACCAAATTAGTATAATAACAAATGCTTTGTCTTTTAGTAATTTTTTGTTTAAAAATAACAAAGGTATAATAGCTGCAAAAATAAATATTCTTGATTCAAACCAGGTGTTAAAAAAAGCATAAAGTCTGTCAATAGTTGTACTTGAAGATCCGGGATTCATAAGGATAAGCCATGTGCCATCAAAATAGTCGTACAAAGATACACCACTAATTAGTAATGGAATTAGTCCTATGAGGTTTGTGATTATTATTGCCACAGTAACTAAACTTACAGATTTAATTGTGCCAATTATTTTATTACCTTTATTTGAAATATAATAGAGAGCAAAAAACAATGGAGGGAGAGTAAAAATTGCAATTTGTTTAAAGTAAATTGCGAGCCCCATGAATAAACCTATTAGTAATAAATATGATATTTTTTTTTGACATTTATATTTTACAAGTAGAAAGTAAAAGCTGCATGTTATGAATAGAGACATAAATATCTCTGATGCAGTAGGCCAATGTCCGTCTAAAAAATACCAGCAAGAGCTTAATCCAAAAATGTACATTGTAAAAACTCCTGCAGTTTTAGTAGAAATGTTTGAGGTTATTTTAAAAAGGATAAAAAGAGTAATAATGCTTGCAATAATTCCTAAAATTCTGATAGCCATATAATTTACTCCAAATAAAGAATAAGATATTGCATACAGTAAAAACATACCCGGGGGTTTATTCTCTACAGTAGTTTTGTATGGAGGCATATCAAATTTGATCCAGACTTGTCCAATATAGTGCCAAAGTCCCTCGTCGCAAAACATAGGTCTATTTATTGTAATAATAAGAAGTAAAATGAAAATAAAAGTGCTAATAACGTAGGGGTTCGTAATAATGCTGTAAATTTTACTATTATTTTTCATTAGTGCTTAGTTTTTTCAAAAGTACAAAAAAAAACTGTTCTCTAATGAAAACAGCTTTTTTAATGTATACGAATATGTTTTATGCGCCAAGAGTAGCAACCATCACAGCTTTGATAGTGTGAAGTCTGTTTTCGGCTTCGTCAAAAACAATTGAGTGAGGAGATTCAAACACCTCTTCGGTCACTTCCATTTCACCTTTAGCAACAACCGGATATTTTTTGCCAAATTTTTCAGCCATTTCTTTTCCAACTTCAGTTTCGTTATTATGGAAAGCAGGAAGACAATGCATAAATTTCACATTAGGATTGCCAGTTTTTTTGATTAAGTCCATATTTACCTGATATGGAGCCATAGTTTTAACAGCTTCTTCCCATTTTTCGGCTGGATCACCCATCGATACCCAAACATCAGTATAAAGGAAATCACAATCTTTAACACCTTTAGCAACGTCTTCGGTAATAGTGATTTTTGCACCAGTTTCTTTTGCAATTTCTTTACATTGAGCAACTAGTTCTTTTGTAGGATGGAATTTTTTAGGAGCACAAGCTCTAAAATCCATACCCATTTTTGCAGCACCCACCATTAAGCTGTTACCCATATTGTTTTGAGCATCGCCCAGATAAGCAAATTTAATTTGGCTAAGTGGCTTGTCGGAGTGTTCTAACATAGTCATAAAATCTGCCAAAATTTGAGTTGGATGATACTCGGTTGTTAATCCGTTCCATACAGGAACTCCTGCATGAGCACCAAGTTCTTCAACAATTTCCTGACCGTATCCGCGATATTCGATACCATCATACATGCGACCAAGTACGCGTGCTGTATCTTTCATAGATTCTTTTTTACCCATTTGCGAACCGCTTGGGCCTAAAAATGTTACGTGAGCTCCTTGATCCAAAGCTGCTACCTCAAACGCACAACGTGTACGTGTTGAGTCTTTTGCAAATAACAAAACAATGTTTTTGCCTTTTAATCTTTGTTGTTCAGTTCCTGAATATTTAGCTTTTTTTAGATCTAAAGATAAATCAAGTAAATATTGAATCTCTTTTGGTGTAAAATCTAAAAGCTTTAGAAAATTTCTGTTTCTTAAATTAAATGCCATAATTCTTTTTTTTAAATTGTTATTACTACTTTTTGCTTTTACCAATTTTTCTAGTTTCTTGAAAATTTCTTAATGTTTTTTTTCGTGAGCAATTCGTTAAAACTAAATTTTTGAGTTTCTCGAAAATTTACCGATAATCTTTTACCCCATAACAATTCTAGTTCCTGCTTCAGGATTGCCTAACTGACCAGCTTCGGTAATGATACAGGTTTTGCCGCCATTTTCCACGAAATTGATAGCTGCTCTAATTTTAGGAGCCATGCTTCCTTCGGTAAAGTGACCATCGGCAAGATATTTTTTTGCTTCACTAATAGTAACTGTGCTAAGTTGAATTTCGTCTGGCGTGTGGAAGTTTAGACAAACTCTAGGCACATCAGTAAGAATGTAAAACTCATCAGCATTGATAAAAATTGCCAACATTGATGATGCCAAATCTTTGTCAATAACTGCATCGATACCTTGAAGTTTGCCAGGCTCTACATGATAAACCGGAATACCACCACCTCCAACAGTAACAACTATTTTACCTTCACGAGCAAGACGCTCGATAGTTTCTTTGTTGTTAATTTCAACTGGTTTTGGTGATGCAACAACTTTTCTCCATCCTTTACCTTTAGGGTCTTTTGCAAAAGAATCTTTTGGATTTTTTGACTTTAAAACTTCCATCTCTTCTTCGGTATAATACGGACCAATTGGTTTTGTAGGATTTTGAAATGCGGGATCGTTTTTGTCAACAACAACCTGAGTAACTAAAGTAATTATGTCTTTTTTAAGATTGTTTTTCTTTAAGACATTCATAAATTGTTGCTCGATAATATATCCTATAAGTCCTTGCGAATATGCTCCGCAAATATCTAGAGGCATTTCAGGAATACCATACATTTTTTCTCCTGCATTTACTTGCAATAGGATATTTCCAACTTGTGGACCATTACCGTGTCCAATTACAATATTATAATCTTTTTGTACGAGCTCCAGTAAGCTTTGACATGTTTCGTAAACATTTGCTTCTTGCTCTTCAATTGTCCCCTTTTGACCTGCTCTCAACAGAGCATTTCCACCAAAAGCAACTACTGCTAATTTTTTTTCTCCCATATTCTTGAATTTTATGTTTGTTGCAAATCTAAATTATTTTTTCTGATATTTTCAAAAAACATGTTCTTTAGCAGAAAAAAATATTGTTATTGTTTTGTTAAAAGAAAAAATAAAACGATAGAATAGAAATATTTATTTATTTTTGTGGTATGCAAATTGCATATTTAACGACCGTAATAACAAAAAAGTATTAAATTATGAAAACTAGCATTAAAATTTTATTAGTTCTGTTAGCTGTTTCTATTTCAGTTACAGGTTTTTCTCAAAAAAAGGCTAAACCTTTTAAAGGTACAATAACTTATGGAATCACTTATGAGGGTGAGGAACTTGATGCTGCATCTCAAGCTCAAATGCCTACAGGAATTGTTGTAAGTGTTTTAGGAAATTTAGTTCGTAACGAGCAGATTTCTGCTTTTTATTCAATGGCTCAAATTTCGGATTTAGAAAAAGGTTCTGCTATTGTTTTAATTGACGCAATGGGCATGAAAATAGCTGTTGAGCAATCCAAAGAGGATATCGAGAAAAATAAAGCCGAAGCAGAAATTGAAGATCCAGAAATCAATTTTGTTGACGAAACAAAAGAAATAGCAGGATATACTTGCAAAAAAGCTGAAGTTAAATCAGGAGATGAAATTATTGAAGTATTTTATACTGACGAAATTGCAGTTCCAAAAGGAATGAACGATAACAGCGGTTTTAAAGGAATTGAAGGCGTTTTGATGGAGTACTCTGTGGTACAGGAAGGTCTTATCATGATTATGACTGTTAAAGAGATTAAAAAAGGAAAAGTGAACAAAGGGATGTTTGTAATTCCTGATGATTACGAAGTAAAAACTGCCGAAGAATTAGGCGGAATGTTTGGTGGATAAAACCTGAACAAATATGATTAACAACTAGAATTTTTGTAAAACTCGAAAATTATAGGAAATATATAATTGAAAAATCCTCAGTCTTGAGGATTTTTCCTATTTTTACACTCTATTTGCCACTTCATGCCGAAATTGTCGGGAGCAAATTGTTTAAAAATGATTATTGATGAGAAAAAAAAGTACAAAGACAAGTTCTAAAGGGAAAAAGAGCTCGATTTCGCTAAAACCTATCATTGCTTTTTTTAGTGATGAAAGGTTTAAAGTGAGTCTCGGTGTTTTTTTGCTAGCCTTTGCAATTATACTCTGCTTGTCTTTTACATCTTATTTTTTTACTTGGAAATCTGATCAGAGCATTTTAGATGTCTCTATAGGTAAATTATTAGGTAAAAATACCTTTCAGGTTGAGAATTGGATAGGAAAAATTGGTGCAATTTTATCAAATAGATTTATTCACGATTGGTTTGGAGTTGCCTCTTTTTCTTTTGTGGCAAGTTTTGCCGTTTTTGGTTTTAATCTCCTCAATATTAAACTTACAAAACCTTGGCATTTCTTTTTCCTTAGCATGATTTTTACTATTTGGGCTAGTATTGCACTTGCATCGGTTTTTTCCGATAATTTCTTTATGGTTGGCGGCGCTCACGGATACTTTATTTTTAAATGGATATCCGGACTGATTGGAGTTCCGGGTGCTTATGCTTTTGTTTTATTAAGTCTTTTTGTAATTGTTTTATACAGCTTTAAAAACTCATTGAGTTGGATAAAGTCTAAGCTACATAAAGTGTCAAGTGTCAAAAAAGAAGACCTTGAAGAAAAGTCAAACGACGATTTTGATATCATCGAAAGTGCAGGAGATGCCGTTATTGTTGATGGTGAACATGACGAAGAGGCAGCAAAAGTAGTTTTTGATGAAATTGATGAACCTCAGAAAGACGAAGAAATTGTTGAAATCGATGAAATAAATTCTGAAATTGAAGAGAATGAAATTGAAGAAAATCCTGATGACTCCGGGCTCGATTTTGATGTGAATGAACTTACAGAAGAAGACGAATTGTCGGAGGAGGAAATTGATTCTGATATGATGCAGGAGTTTGATCCAACAAAAGATTTGGAATATTATAAGTTCCCGAGCATCGAAATACTAACCGATTACCCTACCCGAAAAGCTGATGTTACTCGCGACGAACTAAATGCTAACAAAGATAGAATTGTAAAGACTTTGCGTGATTATAAAATTGAAATTTCCAGAATAACCGCTACAATTGGTCCAACAGTTACACTTTATGAAATTGTTCCGGCACCGGGAGTTAGGATATCAAAAATTAAAAATCTGGAAGATGATATTGCGTTGAGCCTTGCAGCTCTTGGAATACGGATTATTGCGCCGATACCCGGAAAAGGAACAATAGGTATAGAAGTGCCAAATTCCAAACCCGAAACGGTTTCGATGAGGTCGGTATTAAAATCTGCTAAGTTTCAGGAATCAACTTTTGAGCTACCCATTGCTCTTGGAAAGACAATTTCAAACGAAACGTATGTGTTTAATCTAGCAAAAACGCCACACCTACTTGTTGCAGGAGCTACCGGTCAAGGTAAATCTGTTGGTGTTAATGCAATTATAACATCTCTATTGTATAAAAAACATCCGGCTCATCTTAAATTTGTTTTGGTTGATCCAAAGATGGTAGAGTTGTCTATCTATAGTATGATAGAAAAACACTATCTCGCAAAAATGCCCGATGAGGAATCATGTATTGTTACCGACGTTACCAAAGTAGTTCCGGTAATGAACTCGTTGTGTATAGAAATGGACAATAGATATGCTTTGCTTACCAAAGCTCGTGTGCGAAATATCGTTGAATATAACACTAAGTTTATTTCCCGTAAACTAAATCCAAATAATGGTCATAAGTTTATGCCGTATATTGTTGTAATAATTGATGAGTTTGCCGATATCATTGTGCAGGAAGGAAAGCAGGTTGAGGCTCCAATTAGTCGTTTGGCAGCAAAAGCACGGGCAATAGGAATTCACCTAATTGTTGCAACACAGCGTCCATCAACAGATGTAATTACAGGTGTAATTAAGGCAAACTTCCCAACCAGAATTGCATTTAAGGTTACAAATGGACACGACTCTAAAACTATTTTGGACTCTACAGGTGCTAACCAACTAATAGGGAGAGGAGATATGTTGATTTCAGAAACCGGAAAAATTAGTCGAGTGCAGTGTGCTTTTATCGATACTCCCGAAGTCGAATTGTTAGTTGAGCATATTGGTAAACAGCAGGGATATCCAAATCCTTATGAATTGCCTTTACCCGAAGTTGCCGAAGGTGGTGGAGGCGGTGGAAGCCTTAATGCAAATGAAAAAGACGAGCTTTTCGAAGAAGCGGCTCGTTTAGTTGTTAGACATCAACAGGGGTCAACATCGCTTATCCAACGCAAAATGAGCATAGGTTACAATAGAGCAGGTCGAATTATTGACCAGTTAGAAGCTGCCGGAGTCGTTGGTCCATACGAAGGAAGCAAAGCCAGACAAGTTTTATATCCCGATGAATATTCTTTGGAACAGTATTTGAATAGCCTAAACGAAAACAAATAAAATTTAGTAATAAAATGAAAAGAATACTTACAATTTTTAGCCTCATGTTTTTTACATTTGCAGGCTTTGCTCAAAACGATGCAGCAGCAACCGCTCTTTTAGACGAAGTTTCTGCCAAAACCGAAAGATACGCTAGTTTAAAGATTGAGTTTAACATGTTTGTCGAAAATCTTAAAGACGGCAAAAGAGAACAATATAAAGGTAGTGCTGCCTATAAGTCGGGGCTTTATAAACTCGATATAATGGGCCAAATTGTTTTCTCCGACGGCAAAACTAATTGGACATATCTTAAAGATGCCGAAGAAGTAAATATTACCGATAATGCTGATAATCAGGAAGCAATGTTAAATCCACAAACCTTACTAAAAGACTATAAAAGCAATTTTAAGGTTCGATACATTGCTGACAAATTTGAAAGCAACAGACCTTTGGTTGAGATAGATTTAATCCCTAAAACAATCGAGAATAAAAAATATACGAAAATTACTGTTAAGATCGATAAAACTAAAAAGCAAATTTACTCGGCTCGCTATGTCGGTAAAGATGGTGTTAGCTATCTAATTGAAATTTATAAATTTGTCGAAAATCCAAGTCTTATCGATTCTGAAATTAAATATAGCGATGCTCAATTCCCCGATGCAGAGGTTATTGATATGAGGTAAAAAAAAGGAAATAGGTAAATTTTCGAGAAACTCAAAAATTTGAAATAGATAAGCGCGCTGGCCTACCTTCAGGGATTTAGGGGCG
>JAFGVU010000252.1 GCA_016937855.1 Bacteroidales bacterium
ATTGATGTGTTTAAAGAACTCGAAAATCAAAATTTCACAAGAATAAATCAAACAAATTTGCTTTTTGGTTCTGTTAAGATTTATAGTCTGGAGAAGTCCTAACATAAAAATGCCTTAGAAAACATTAAAAGCATGTTGCAAATCAAATATTGAGAATAATCTAAAACCTAAACTTATACCCCACCCTAACAACAAAATCGGTATAGGGATTATTCTCATAAAGCTCGCGTTGAATCATATATCCTAAGTCAAAGCTGTGAATTTTGTCAGGAGAGTACTCCAATCCTATTACAAAACGAATTTTTTCGATTGGAATATTCTCACCATCGATAACAGGATGATAGGTCTCAAAAAAACAGTAGGGTTCAAATTTTTTATATGAATACGACAGCTTAATTCGTGGCCTGATTACATTGGATGATTCAGAATCAAAATCATAGAAATGAGTACTCTTTTGCTGAGTTTTTAGTCGTATTCTAAGATCTAAATCAAAATTAGAAAGTTTAAATTTACGACTATAATCAAAATAAAATCTACTGATCGGCTCGTACATATTATTGAGCTGACGACTATAATTTAAACGATAAAAAAACGATATCCTACTATCTTTATTAAAGCGATATTTTATTCCTAATTCATTTATAATACTTCCAAGTTCTGTAATATTTTCATTAAAACGCTCACTGTTTGAGTACTCTATTGATAAAGACTGACTAAACTTTTTCTCAATACTGATTTCAGTCCATAAGCCGGCATCGTTAACCTGCGCAAAAGAACCAGACACAAAAACAAGGAGAAAAAATATTTGGCAAAGTCTAATCATGATAATACACCTTGATGTTTGCACAATCTTTCAAAAAATCAATTCTACCAATGCTAACATCATAGATTTTTAAACCGGTTCGCTGTTTCAAATCTTCTATTAGCTTCTCGCGATTTTCAGGTTTAATCAACTCCGTATTATCATATTCAATTTTTTGTGTATTAAATGGTTTAAAGAACAATCTGCTGTCCAAGGCAAAAGTTAAAACTATAATTATCGAATTTATTGCAATATTTTCGTAATACTCAAGATGAATGGCACTTAACAAGCCTATTGCAATAAAAATAAACAGATAGGTCATATCTTTCATCGAGATTCCTGCTGTTCTGTATCTTAGCATCGAAAATACCGCAAACAGCCCAAATGCAGCGCCCATGCTAATTTTAACCTCATTAAGAACATAGGTTAAGAGAAAAATTACAATATTGAACAAAATAAAAGTAAATATGTATTCCTGCCTCCTATTATTTGGATAGTAAATTAGAAAAACAATAATAAAAACAGTGACTAAATCTATTGCCAAATTGATGAAAAACGGTCCTTTAATATCGACCTCTTCCTTCTTTTTGCCTGATATAGAATTATCATACTCCTCTTCTATTTCGACTTTTGCATTTTTATTTACAATAACCTGAACCGGCAGAGTATCGTGTATTGCCTCCTCAAATTTTGCAATCTCATCTTTACGATTATCGTTAGATTGAGCATTCCCTTTGTTAAACGACAACGATAAGCCCAAAAGGAATATTACAATAATCAATAGTTTATATGCTTTCATAACAAAGTTTATTTATTAGCCTGATTTTTTGATTTATATTATTTGTTTTAACCGGATAAAGTGACGCTATTCCTAAACAGTATTTACTAATTGAAGATTGAAAGATATGATTATGTTGAAGCACCTCCCTCAATTTTGAAACAGAGCTTTTGTCTTGTTTTAACTCCAGAATTACTAATTTGGGATATTCTGCAAAATCCTCATCATTCTTAAAGCTTAAATTTGTGTCTATCGTTAACCTCTCGGTAAAGTTCTTATTTATTAAACTTATTCTTTTATAATTCACCATTAGCTTATCGCTAAACTCTTTCTCATCGAAGTTCACATTCTGATCAAGAAAATCTCGCTTTTGAGAACTCAGTTTAAAACTTTTTTCTTTAAGACTTATTCTGGTCTTTGTTGTTTTTTTATGATTATCTTTTTTCTTGATTTCGAAGAAAAACCTATCGTTTTCGACATATTGACGCGTTCTGCATTTTAGTCTATTTGCCCTACCACGCTGATGAATATAATAACAATAAAAGTCTTCGGAGTCATAGTACATTGTACGATATTCCGACTGTCGCACACCATTAACCTCAAGAATAAAATAGTTACTAATGAGAGTTTCGAGTATGCCAGGTAATTTATCAATTGAGAATAGAAATTTAGTATCCATTCTGTTCATTAACTTTACAGAATCGATTTCCTGAAGTGATACAGGCTCAAAAGATTGTATTATGCTTTGTATTTTATTCACTTACTTTATCCTTTTTTTCCAAATTTTCGAGTTTTTTAAACCTTCTTCAAATTCTCGAGTAACTCGAGAATTTACCTCTTCTTTATTTCCTTTTGTCCAACGCGCCCCTTCATCCCTGAAGGGAGGCCTGCGCGCTCATCAACTTTCAAATTTTCGAGTTTCTCTAAAACTTACCTATTATTTAGTTTTTTAAACCCAAATTTTCGAGTTTCTCGAAAATTTACCTATTATTTCTTCTTTAGTTTTTTAACCCAAATTTTCGAGTTTCTCGAAAATTTACCTATTATTTCTTTTTTTCGTACGAATAGTTTTTTTCCCATTTAATGTCCCCATTTTTTCGATACTCCTTTGCCGATAATTTTAACCCATTTTTATCATATGTGCAAACTTGTTTTTCGACCATTACACCATCCTGATCGGTTGTGATTTTTTCGATCTCATTACCATCAGCATCGTATTTATATGTCGTAATAAGAGTTTTTCCCTTTTTCTGATCATATTCAAGTTCTTCGATCACATTATCAAATGCATCGTACTTAAATGCTCTCTTTCTTCTGACAACGCCATCCATGGAGTACTTAATTTCGGTAATTGTTTTTCCGTCAGAATTATATTCTTCATAAGTGTCAATATACGTTACAAAAACGGTATCTACAGCAATTGTCTTTGTAATTGTTTTCGAACTTATTTTATTGTTTTTGATTTTTTTTGCACTTTGACTAAAACCAAACATTGGAATTAAAATGAGGGCAATTAAAACTATTCTTTTCATTTTTTGTAGTATTATTGATTAAACAATATTGCCAAATTAATCGAAAATGATTATTTGAGGCACTGTTAAAGTCTCATTTGATTTACTGATTTCTATCTGTTTAATTACCACTACTTCGCCGCTTACAGATTGCATTGAGCTATCCTTAGAGTAGGCAAAAATTGTATATTTACCCGGACGCAAGTAATTGAAACGATAATTCCCCATATAATCTGTTTCAGTTTTATCATCGAACCCAATATTGTCTCCATAAACGATAAAAACATCCTCTTGCATTGCTGCATACTCTCCAATAAGCTCGGTAAAAGTTGAATTATATTCCTTCACCCAGACATTACCAACAACTGTTGCATTTCCACCTTCACCTGCATTTTTTTCGCATCCCAACAAAAGAGATAGAATCGAAACAAACAGAAATATTTTTAATAAATTCTTCATAAATATTTTACTTTAGCTTCACAAATTTAGCAGAATAATTTTCATTTGAGTCAATAATAGACACAAAATACAATCCCGGGGTCCATAATGAAGTATCAATATTGAACGAAAATGTAGTGTTTTGGTTATTACTCAAATCAGAGATCTCCTCTGAACCCATCGAATACACACATTCGCCGGATTGATTAAACACTGACAATTTTTCAATTACATTTGCCGATGAAAAGTCTATCTTAAGCTCATCCATAACAGGATTTGGATAACAACTAATCAAGTATTCTTGAGGCGACTCTATTTTGTTTGTTTGCCCCTGACTTGGTTCTAATAATCTTGACGTTACAGAGCCATCAGGATACCGCCCAAAACTATAAACCGAATTACAATAAGGAATTTTTAGTGTGTCAATTATTATATCTGAGTTTGAGAAAATAGTAATCTCCCTTTCTGTACTTGAACAATCATCTGAATCAAATAAAATGTCAAGTGGATAAAACACAAAATGTCCAAAAGGCTTAATAACAGTGTCCTCAATATAAGCAAAGGTATTGCCGTAATGTAACTTGTAATTAGATAGTTTAACAAATCTATCCTGTGGATTGTACAACTCTACCCAATCGACCGAAATAAGATTATTGCTATAATTCCCATTAGTTTGCATAACTTCGTTAATATTCACATCATTTATACCAACATAATCTATTTCAAAAAAACTATTAGCTGCCTGAGCGGGATAAAATGCTCCGGACGAGTCGTTTTCTGCCCAAAAATAAAACTGAAACACATTTCCATTTGCTATGAGCGATGTTGAATAATAGTTATTATTGGCAATAGAATCAACAGAGTTGCCATTGTCGAATAATGGACATGACGAAAAACGCTGATTTGTATCAAATCGATAATACATAAAAACGCTGTCGGCATTTGTAACATTTACAGCAAGACTTATCACATCTCCATCAAATATAAATTCATTGCTGCATAAATATTGTGAAAATTCCGGATTCCCATATATTCCGGCATAGCCAATCAGATATTCTGATCTTGCCTCCATCAAATCTTTTAGCCCGGGATAAAGCTCAGTTGATTCTCCAACCTCACTATAAATATTGTTGTAAAAATCATTGTTGGAATAAAACTTATTTGTGTCTGCAAGTACCGAAGTTTCGATTTTTATTTGTAATTCTTCGGCTAATTCGAGATATTCTCCATTAAGAATGTTTTGCTCCAAAATAGTTCTGATATGTGCTAAATACATTTTGCGGTATCTGGCATTCAGGAATAGGTTTTTCATTAACGGACGTGGCGAGATAGAAAAGCTCAGATGCTGTAAAGGATCCAAATTCTTTATTTGATCAATCGTTAGTCCTTGAAAATTAAAAGATCCGTCTGAGTGTCTAAAACTACCAAAAGACATATTCAAATCCCAAATAATTGTATTAAAAGCACCTAAATCATCAAGATACAAGTAGTAATTCTGCGCATAAGCAATATATGAATCCAGATTTAAAATTGTGTAATTAAATGCATGCATCCATAAGGCTCTGTCGATATTTAAAACCGACGCAATATTAGCTGTATCGTTATTTAGCACATCTATAAAATTATACAAATCTGTCCAACCATAATCTGATTCGAGACTGTAATACGGTATGTAACCACTGGAGTCGTTTCCATGAGTATGTGCAAGATTTGCATTTTGTCCAAATGGATATTGTAAAGATTCAGGACTACCTTTTATTAGTGGATTAGAACTTGCTCCAAAGTATTTTTCGGCAAAACAATCGTCAACAGATTCAACATTAGAATAAATCCCAATCAGAGTATCATTAATATAGACATTTGCAAAATTTGCAGATGATGCCGGGAAATATTTTCCGGCAATATGGTATGCTAAAGCCTCTCTGACAAATGAAGGATCGTAAATAACATTACTTAGTTTAATCTTTTTATACCCCAAATGATTTTGTCGCTTGTATGTATAGTCGAGTTTAATATTAAATGGATTTTTTATCTCATTAAGGTTCCATGAACTAAACCCCTTATATCTGATACCACAAGCCTCATAACTATTACCATCTATTACAACATCGGCCAGTATTCTCGATTCGTCGTCACCAGACCCAAATAAAGAATCCAGCCTGGTTTTCCAATTGTCGTCATAAAAATATATTTTCACCTCATGCACATCGCCAAACTCATAGAAGTCGTTTTGTGAAAACAGACTATTTCCGGCAAAAAGCAAAAAGAAAGACACTACAATATTTTTAATAACTCTTAACAAAACTATTTTATTGAGATTTTATGAGAATAAACCTTTTCGCCGTAATGCAATTTAATAATATAGACAGCTTGCTTTAAATCATCACAATTCACAATAGTCTGATTCACAGAACTACCCTCTTTTACTACACGTCCACTTAAGTCTAAAACTTCATATTTGCAATTTTCGTTCGCGCCATAAATAACAAAATATTCCTTTGCAGGATTTGGATAAATCATAACTGGCGACTGATCCAACAAGAGAGCACTTCCTGCCCCAAGTGACATTTTCGAAACTCCCGATCCGGTAGTTAACCATATATTCCCATTTTGATCAAATGCAGCATCCTTTAGCATAACATCAACTAATCCATCCTGAGTAGTATATGTTGTCCATGTTGATCCGTTAAACATAGAAACGCCACCATCAGCAAGATAATCGGCATATTCGCACACAAATATATTACCATCATCATCAACCAAAATATCCTGAACAAAATTGTTGAATAATTCAGATTCCATTGTATAAGTATCTGTAACAGAAAAACTTTGATTTAAAACAGAAACTCCGGCATAAGAACCGATATAAATACTGCCTTCATCAACTACTGCTATGGCCGACACATAATTATCAACCAAACCTTCGCTTGTTCCATACGAAGAAAAGCTGACACCATCATAAACAATTAAACCGGACACCAAACTACCAATATAAAGTTTATCAGAATTTGATCTAACTCTTGTTAGCAAGTCCGATGGCAAACCATCAGTAGTAGTAAAATTTGTAACTTCTCCATTATCTATTTTTATCAGTCCTGAGAAAGTTGCAATCCATGCAACACCATTTTGATCAACACAAATAGATTTTGCCGAATTATCAATCAAACCCTCGCTCGTAGTATAGTTAATAAACTCCGAACCGTCATAAACACTCACACCATTTTCTGTCCCTATCCATACTTTTTGATTATTGCTATCATAAGCTATACAATTGATATAGTTTTCAACCAGTCCGTCTTCAGTAGTAAAAGTAGTGAATGTGCTTCCGTCAAATTTTGAGACCCCACTTTGAGTTCCGAACCACACATTATTATTGTCAACACACACACCACCACAAACATAATCGTCAGCAAGGCCATCAGCAGTTGTATAGTTTGTAAAACTTACTTGTGCTACTAAATTGACACATAATACCATTAAAAAAGTTGAGAAATAAACATATTTTTTCATAACAATTTATTTTATAATTATGATTTTTTCGGTTTTCACAAAGTCTTTAGTTGCAATTTTGACATAGTAAACTCCGGTTGGCAAGAAAGAAACATCCAGTTCATTTTGATTTGCTCCTGAACAGATTACTTTACCTCCTGTTGACAAAACCGAATAAGTAAAATCGCTGATTCCGTTCATTGTAAATCTACCATCATTAGGATTTGGGAAAATATTAACATTAACGTCCGAACTAACATCATAAGTTCCTAAAGGATTTACATCGATGGTTACAGATGCTTGATTAGTGCAGCCTGACTGTTCATTTGTAACTGTAACAGAATAAGTTGTCGTAACTTCGGGCATTACCGTATGGCTATCGAGAGATCCTGAAAATCCGTCGGGAGTTGAGCTCCATGAATACAAAAATGTAGGATTTGTTTCGGTTATAGCAGTTGCGTTCACATCAAGGCTAACCGATTCTCCGTCTGATATCTGATATTGAGAAGCAGACAAACTAACTAAAACAGGGCGCACAAAGCATTTTTCGTATCTGTGAGCCTGAGGAACCGAACCACTGGCAACCTTCGACCACAACGAATTTCCATCAGAATCGACTTCGTTAATATAAGTTGCACCACTACTAACGATACACATCAACATATTTCCATTTGGCAATTGTTCGGAGCTACTCTGACCTATTGATGTATATGTGGAATTTAGACGATGAGTATATGCTGATGGCTGGTATGCCTGACCGATTGTAATGTCGTAGTTATATCCGTCTATTGGTGGATTTACAATATCGACAGAAGCTTTACCATTGTCTCCGCCCTCGTTATTGATTGCCGCTAAATAACTTGGAAAATCAGGATTATCGGAAGGAACCCAATGAGCGTCATGAACTACGTCAAAGTTAGTAGAACCACTTGCTTCGTAAGCCTCCGGATTACCCCATCGGAATAAAAGATCGCCACCTTTACCACTATTACCTCCTGTATGTCCGGCAGCTTCGGCAGTGGTTGTGGAGTGGTCAATAATATATATTTCGTTTAAATAATGTGAGCTAAAAACAATCTGATCAAGCTCGGCATTATAATCAATTCCGTTCATGTGAATCCAATCTACACCATCAGTTCCCGGGGGTGGTCTGAAAGGGAAACCGCCTTCGGTACCATAATTAATATTAAATAATTGAGGATTATTGACAATTGAACTTACATAATTATCCTTTGAGGAATTGTAATCCTGACACAAATGATCCCAGGCATACCATTCCCAAACAACCACTCCCGAATTTGTTCCAATAGGTTTAACTTCGATAATTTTTTCTGATAAGATTTCAGAGCTGTTTGAACAACCGGCCTGTGTAGCTTCTGTTGAACTTTTTTTATCATAACAGATACACAAAATGTTTCCATTTGGCAAAGGGCAAATGTCGTGATGTAAAACATAATTATCGGAGGAGTATGTCCAGTCCCAGGCAATAGTTCCATCCCATGTTACTTTTTGTAAGCCACCTGAAATACCTCCGCCATTTATGGAAGTTCCACTATACTGATACGATCTTACCAATGTATCGCCTTCAACAAGATACGCTCCATAACCGGTTTTATAAGAGTTAGCATGTGTCCATGTTTTATACGTATTTCCGGCTGTATCAACAAGATAAGTTTTGGTTGAACCTGTTTCGGAATACAATGTATAAAGACCCCATTGCTGAGCAAATAATGAAACTCCGACACAAAACGCAATAAGCACTAAAAATAATTTTTTCATAACAATACTTTAATAATTAGTTAACATTACAAATGTATGAGACCAAATAAAGAATTCAAATAATTATCGACAAACAGGCACTATTTGCGTTAAACAAGTTAAATATTCCAAACGATTGAATAATTGTTGCCGGTAGATAATCAAGAATTGATTGCTCCGGGAAACAAAGAAAACAAAGAATTTCTATAAACCCGCATTATGACCCGATATCTGTAAACGGAGAATTTAACCTTAGACTTTCAAGCTGTCAATGCCCTATGCTCCATGCCCCTTGCCTCATGCAATTTTACTTCAAACCAAATCCTTATCACAAAATAAACAATTACGATTTTTCTCCTCCAAACCCTTGCTTTTTATAAAAAATATTACTTAATTTGCTATCAGTAATAAAAAATACTATACACCTGATAAATGATAAAAGGTAAACATATACAACAAGCGTTTGGTGGCTTGGGTTCCGATAATTTCGGGATTTGTGGGGTGAGAGGTGTAGGTGTGAGCGTGTTATAGCCAATGGCAAATCAGCCGAACAGCACCATTAAACCTTTGAAAAATCAATCCAACAAATAGAAAAACAAGTGTCGAAAAATAGAGAAAATAATTGCCTAACTAACGCTCAGATCATTAAAACTTGTAATTTGAGCAAGTTTTAATGATTTAAGTTATATATTTGCACTATGAAAAATTACACAAATCGCAAAGAATACATAGGTAAACTATTGGCATACAAAGATAAAGACCTTATAAAAGTGGTAAGCGGATTACGAAGAAGCGGCAAAAGCACCTTGTTAGAACTTTATCGGCAAAAGCTCTTGCAGATGGGAGTACAAGCAGAGCAGATAGTATTTTTAAACTTTGAAGATTTAGAATTACGCAAATTTCTTAACGACTTAGATGCTTTGTACACGCAAATCATTGGGGCTTTAGATTTATCAAAGCCCTGCTATGTTTTTTTGGATGAAGTGCAAAATATTACCGAATTTGAACGTTTGGTGGACGGTTTGTTCATAAAACCAAATATTGATGTTTATATCACAGGCTCAAACGCTTTTTTGCTATCAGGAGAATTAGCTACGCTTTTAAGTGGTAGGTACATCGAAATTTCAATTTTGCCTTTTTCATTCAAAGAATACTTATTAGCTCGTAAAATTGATACAGCGAATAGATATCTCAATTATGAAGCATTGTTTTTTGATTATGTAAACGAAACCTCTTTGCCTAAAGGTGTTGATTTACGAGAGGAGGGTTTCGATAAGATATATGAGTATTTAGAAGCCATTTACGCCACCATTATTGAAAAAGACATCACCCAACGCTACCAAATCAACGATAAGAGAGCATTTGGAAACATAACAAAATTTGTAGCTTCCAATATTGGAAATCCTCTTTCTCCTAGCAATATTGCAAAAACATTAAAACAAGACGGACAACACACACACAATACCACCGTTGAAAGATATTTAGAATATTTAGTAGGAAGTTTTATATTTTATAAAGTAAACCGTTTCGATTTAAAAGGTAAAAAACAGTTAGCAACTCAAGAAAAATACTATTTAGTTGATGTAGGGTTGCTCAATATCTTGGCAGGCAAAGAACGCACTACTGACAGAGGTCATATATTGGAAAATATAGTATATCTTGAATTGCTTCGAAGAGGTAATAAAATTTGGACAGGTACAACACGAAACAATGAAGTTGACTTTGTGTGTAAAACTACCACCGGCGACATAGAATACTATCAGGTTGCTTGGCAAATGACTAGTGAAAACACCGTAGAAAGAGAGTTTGGCGCATTAGAAAAAATTAACGATAATTATCCCAAATTTTTACTTACGACCGACTCTTTCACACAAAATAGAAGCGGCATAAGACATTTAAACGTCTTTAACTGGCTACTTGACTCTAATGAAAAGCATGGATAACCACAGGCGGTAACAACACCAATATACCATACGGGGTTTTTAGCAGGGAATTCTGGCAGTCACATTTCCGTACCACCGCCAAATTCACAATTTGGCTTTTACGAATGAATAAATTAAAAATTTTTAATCCTAGAATTTTTAATTCGGGACAAAATAACAAAATTCGGCTCACAGCGGGTAAGATAGTGGATTCGGGATTCCTTTTCCGCACAGTACATAGCTGCGACCGTATAGTGCATTATGACCCGTCCTAAAATCCAACCACATAATATTACAATTATCCCATACTCTCAAAATTAAAATCATTTTACTAATTTTGCATAATTAAAATTTTATAATGATAGACATTGACAATAAGATAGTGCACCGCGACATTCTAGAAAAATGCTTTGTTTGTGATATAAATAAATGTAAAGGTATATGTTGTGTCGAAGGTGATTCCGGAGCTCCGTTAGAGGATGACGAAGCATTGATACTTGAAGATTTATTACCCAAAATATATGATTCTTTAACAGCCGATGGAAAATCGGTAATTGACAAAAAAGGCGTTTGGATGATAGATATTGAGGGCGATATTACCACTACAATTTACGGGAAATCCGGCGCTTGTGTTTTTACCAATTATGATGAAAAAGGTATTGCATACTGTGCTATCGAAAAAGCCTGGGAACAAGGAATTGTAGATTTTAGAAAACCAATATCCTGTCATCTTTATCCTATACGAATAAAAAAATACAAGGATTTTGATGCTGTTAATTACCACGTTTGGGATATTTGCAAAGATGCATTAAAATATGGTCAGGAAAACAATGTTAAAATATACCAATTTCTTAAAGAACCACTTATAAGAAAATATGGAGAGGATTGGTACGAAGATTTGTGTAAATGTGCTGAGTTGCTAAACCTTGAGAATGATAAATAAGGCAACTTTTTAAAAATAAATATTTTTAAGAAATAA
>JAFGVU010000253.1 GCA_016937855.1 Bacteroidales bacterium
GGCAAAAAATTCGGGATTTGACATTATTAAGGAAAAAACAGGATGGTGGAAAAATCAAAATCCGAAATCTGCTTTTGATTTTCAGGACATTATAATATTAAAAAAACTTAATTAATTAGATGGTTTGAGATGAGAACTTGTATTTCAATAAATTGCATGGGGCTTAGGGCATGGGGCTTGGAGCGATTTATTGAAATCTAAAAACCGCAAATCATTTACACATTATAATTGAACTTTATTTACAATAATCTGTTAATTGAACACTAAAACTAGAATTATGAATTTGACAGACAAACCAATCATTCAGGATTTTGACCTAGAGGGCGTTAAACACATTTCGGTTCAAGAAGCATTCGAGCTCATCTCAGCTGATCAGGTATTTTTTTTAGATGTAAGAGAAGAAGACGAACAAGCATTAGAATTTTTTGACTTTCAAAATGTGTTTTTTTATCCTATGTCAGCAATTATGGAAAACATTCAGTTTATTCCGAAAGAGATTCCACTTATTGTTGTATGTAACGAAGGAGTCAGAAGCTGTAAAGTTGCAAATGTTCTTAATCGTCAGGGATTTACAACGGTTGCAAATCTTGATGGAGGAATTTATGCATGGAAAGCCAAAAAGTTACCAATAGTAAAAGGTATGGCGATAAAAACAGGTGCTAGCAATTCGTGTAGCCCCGACAGCTGCGGTTGTGGTTGTGATGGATGTGGGTAAACAAAATAATTAAAAAAATTCTTTTGCGTTATCGGGATAAAAAAAGGCACAATCTGTGGTTTGCCGAAGATTACAAAATAGAATATAAATAATTTAGTTGTTTTTAACTTCAGTTCGACACCGCTTATTTCGATGGGTCAACGAAATTATTCCTTTTGTGGCCTCTTTTAACCCTGACTTTCACTGCGTTCAGACAGGGGTAAAATAAATGAGTCATTTAACTTCTAGGAATATTTCTATGTTTTTAACTTCAGTTCAACACCGCCAATAAGGGATTCTCTATTACTTTAATTTATTTTAACTCATCTGTGTAATAAAAAAGATAGTTGAGTTTGACCTATATATTTACCTTATAATGCTAAATTTGGGTTTTTGGTTTTACACGTATTAGTATCTAAACACTTTTTTCATATATTTGCATACAATAAAACTAAAATTACTATGGCAAAGATACTTATTATCGATGATGAACGCAGCATTCGCAACAGTTTAAAAGACATTTTAACTTTCGAGGATCATAGTGTCGATTTGGCTGCTGATGGCAAAGAGGGCATTATGTTTACAAAAGAAAACACTTATGATATAATTTTTTGTGATATAAAAATGCCTCAAATGGATGGCCTTGAGGTTTTAGATTATTTACATGAGCACAATCCCGAAATTCCGGTAGTAATGATTTCCGGTCATGGAACAATTGATACTGCTGTTGAGGCAATCAAGAAAGGGGCTTTTGACTTTATCCAAAAACCAATGGATTTAAACAGAATTATGGTAACTGTACGCAATGCTCTCGACAAATCTAACCTAATACAGGAAACCAAAGTTTTAAAGAAAAAGGTAAATATGAAATACCAGATGATTGGTGAAAGCGAGCCAATTTTAAAGGTAAAAGATATGATAGAAAAGGTAGCTCCGACTGATGCAAGAGTTTTAATCACCGGCGAAAATGGTACCGGCAAAGAAGTTGTTGCACGATGGTTACACGAAAAAAGCAACAGGGCAAACGCTCCATTTGTCGAAGTTAATTGTGCAGCAATTCCTTCCGAGCTTATTGAGTCAGAACTTTTTGGACACGAAAAGGGAGCCTTTACATCAGCGATAAAACAGAGAAAAGGCAAATTTGAACAAGCAGATGGTGGCACAATTTTTCTTGACGAAATTGGCGACATGAGTCTTTCTGCTCAGGCAAAAGTTTTACGAGCTTTACAAGAAAACAAAATAAATAGAGTTGGAAGCGATAAAGATATTAATGTAAACGTAAGAGTAATTGCTGCAACAAATAAAAATATAAGTACCGAAATTGAAAAAAATAACTTTCGCGAGGATCTTTATCACCGTTTAAGTGTGATTCTTATTCATGTTCCACCTTTAAACGAAAGAAAATCGGATATTCCATTATTGGCAGATCATTTTGTTTCTATGGCTTGTGAAGAGCAGGGAGTACCTTTAAAAAGTTTTGATAAGGATGCAATTAAAGCATTACAAGATATAAATTGGACAGGCAACATCCGCGAATTTCGTAATGTAATCGAGCGTTTGGTTATTTTGGGTGGAAATGTAATTAAAGCCGATGATGTAAAAGCTTTTGCAAGACCATTATAATATGAGAACAGAAAAAGACAGCATAGGCGAAGTTAAAATACCTAAAAATGCCCTATACGGGATAAATGCATATCGTGCCGAACAAAACTTTAACAATCATACAAAATTTCATTTGGAATGGTATTCGGCAATTGCACTAGTTAAATATGCAGCTTACATTACTTATGAAAAGTTTAAGCAGACAGCTCTGAGAAATCTCAAAACAGAAGATATTAATTTCGATTTTTTTGACGATAAAGTAATAAATGCTCTAAAAAGTTCTGCTTTCGAGGTTTCCGAAGGTAAGCATTTTGACCAATTTATTGTTCCGGCAGTACAAGGTGGAGCCGGCACTAGCATAAATATGAACATAAACGAGATTATTGCGAATCTCAGTTTATTGAAATTAGGACATAAAATTGGCGAATATCAATTTGTAGATCCCTTTATTCATGCCAATATTTATCAATCGACAAACGATGTTGTTCCAACAGCCTTAAAGCTAGCAGCAATGAAATTGTTTACTCAGCTTGAGGAAAAAATAAATATCACACGAGCATCTGTCGAAGATCTTGAGTCAAAATATAGGGATGTACTTCGAATTGGCTATACTCAAATGCAAGCTGCTATTCCGACAACATACGGCAAGCTATTTAGCACCTATAGCGACACTTTATCAAGAGATTGGTGGAGAGTTTCAAAGTGCTTTGAAAGAATAAAAATCGTTAATCTAGGTGGTGGTGCAATAGGAACCGGAATGGCAATTCCACGTTATTTTATCATGGAAGCTGCTAAGAATCTACAACAAATTACCGGTTTGCCATTAACCCGAAGCGAAAACATGAGTGATACTACTTCAAATCTTGACAGTTTTGTAGAAGTTCATGCTATTATTAAGTCACATGCAGTTAACCTTGAAAAAATAGCATCAGATATCAGACTATTAGCGTCGGACATATCGCGCGAAAACTTAAAAATCACAGCTCGTCAAGCAGGTTCGTCAATAATGCCGGGTAAAGTCAATCCTGTAATTTCAGAGTTTGTTATCAGTGCAGCTCAAAGAGTATATGCAAACGATAATATTATTACAAATTTATCGGCACAATCATGTCTTGAACTAAATGCATACTTGCCGGTAATTGGTGACGCACTTTTGGATAGCATAAAAATATTGATTTCGGTAAACGATAGCATTACTAACTATCTTCTGAAAGGCATATTAATAGACAATTCCGAATCATACCAAACTGTGATAAAAAATCCTGCAATAACTACAGCAATAATACCATATATTGGCTATAAAAAAGCTTCTGAACTCGCTACACTTATGAGAAATGAAAGTTTAAATGTGTTTGAGGCTAATGAGAGGTTGGGGTTATTGGAACAAAAAAACCTGCAAAATATTCTTACCCCAGAAACACTAATGAAACTCGGTTTTTCTATTAACAAATAGTTAATATTCACAAAATCCATTATATTTGTGGCTTGTAAATTATGTGTCTTGTGAAAAACGGAAGAAGAAATATTAATCTTGGAATTAAAATTTCAGTATTACTGGCAATACTTGGATTGTTAGTTATTGTTTACACAAAAATTACGATTCAAGAGCAGGAGCATGGATTGATATATTGTGATTTTGAAGACTTTAGTATTTCTAATGGAAAAGTAATTTTTTCAACCAATGAAATTTTAACAAAAATTAAGGTAAGCACAGAATGTTCATCTGACATATACTTATCAGGAAGTAATTCAATGAAAGTAAACAAAAACGAATTTGTGAATCTTTATTCAATTACAAAACCAAATCCAAATGAAGCATATAAAGTAAGTATATATCGGAACTCGGGAACTGCTGGAATTGTTGTTCAGGAAGAAGGAGCAGAAAAGCCAAGTGTTTATAAATTTGAAAAACATATTTGTGATACTCTTGACAATGGGTGGGGAAAAATTGAAGTACAATTAAGAACACCACCAAATTATTCGGGGAACAATCTCAAAATATATATTTGGAATCCTGACAAACAAATTTCATATTTTGATGACTTTAAAGTTGAAGAGATTGAGTATATGACTTATCCTGAGTATGATGGAGTAAGTGCATTAAATATTTTTATTGAAGACAAAGAAATGACAAAACTCGGTAGAGTTCGAAACTTAGCCTTTGATAAAGGAGTATTGGTAACCAATGATGACAGTTATGTTGATGCAATTGTTACTTACGAAGGTAAATTTATGCAAGCAGAAGTAAGGTTTAAAGGAGATTGGCTTGATCATCTTGAGAATGACAAATGGTCTTTAAGAATTAAGTTAATTGATGATTCTTGGCTTGGAATGTGTACATTTTCTATTCATACCCCTTTTAGCAGATCATTTATAGATGAATGGTTTTTGCATCAAATATTAAAAGACAATGATATACTAACAACTCGTTATGGTTTTGTACCTGTTCGTCTTAATAACAGATCTTTAGGAATTTATGCATACGAGGAGCACTTCGACAAACAATTAGTCGAGTCGAGTTTGCGACGTGAAGGACCGATAATGTCCTTTAGTGAAGAGGAGTTGTGGCACAGGCGTAGCTTAAAATCAGGAGCTCTTGAAACATTCATTTTTAAAGCATCAACAATTAAACCCTTTGGAGAAGGAAGATTATTAAAATCTCCTTCATTATATACAAAGTTCATACTTGCTCAAAATCTAATCGAATCTTTTAAGTCCGGAAAATTAAAAGCTTCAGAGGTTTTTGACATTCCTCAAACTGCAAAGTATTTTGCTTTTTTAACTAAATTTGGAGCATATCATGGTGCTGTTTGGCATAATCTAAGGTTTTATTATAACCCAGTTACTAGTAGAATAGAGCCTATTGCCTATGATTGCTACTCAAACTGGGGCATTTTTACATGGGGGCATCCAGAAATTTTGGGAAATTTTTATCCTGGAAAAGACAATCAGTTGCCCGATTACTCAAGTTTTTATATCGATTTTTTAACTGACCCGGATTTTTTAGAGTATTACAAACAAGAGTTAGTTGCTTTGGTTGGTTCTGAGAATCTTCAAATTTATTTAGATAAATATCATAATGAATTGCTTTACTTAGAAAATCTTATTACTAAAGAATTCTTGAATTATCATTTCGACGAGGCAATGTTTTTTACCCATTCGGACCACATTGACACCTTTTTAATAGAGTTTACCAAAAATTTGTCACGTAAATCATACATAGACAGTCTGGTCATAAAAAGTGAAAAGATTAATAATAGAATAAACCCTGACACTTCTAAAACATTATTTAATGACTACGTCGAAGTGTATAAAAACTCGGAAAATTCAATATCAGTAATTGTTACAAATCATGAAAACATTAAGATAATTGGTTTTGGAACCGAAAATGAAATAAAAGTTAATTCAAATTATTCAATAGAAAATTTACAAAAAACAAATTGGTACTCTTCCGACTTAACAATTAGCCAAGAGGAATCAAAATATAAATATGTCTATTTTTCGGCCTTTGGTCCGGAGTATCGATATTCCAAAAAAATAACCCCTTGGCCTGCCCCAACAACTTACAATCCACATAACGATATTGCTCAAAGAGCAAGCGACATTTCAAATTTTACGAATGAAGAAAAGCGCGAAGTGCGTTTTTCTGGAAATATCTCATTTGATAATCATGTTTATATTCCGGCAGGATATACTGTGATTTTTGATGCAGGAACTAATATTGACATCACTAATAAGTCGGCATTTATTTCTAATTCTACTATACTTATAAACGGGACAAAAGAAAATCCTGTAAAAATATATTCATCTGACAAATCAGCAAATGCATTTACAGTGCTCCAAGCTGATGAATTATCCGTTTGCAATTATGCAGTTTTTGATAATCTTAACACTCTTGATTATAATGGATGGACTCTAACCGGAGCTGTTACTTTTTACGAGTCTGATGTTGAGTTTCACAATTGTTCATTTACAAACAATCATTGCGAAGATATGTTAAATACTATTCGTTGTGATTTCCTTGTTAAAGATTGTTTAATACAAAACACTTATGGAGACTCGCACGACTCCGATTTTTGTACAGGCACACTCGACAATTGCACTTTTATTAACAATGGAAACGATGCAATAGATTTTTCTACAAGCGATGTAATAATTGCAAATTGTAAGATTAATGGGGCAGGCGATAAAGGTATCAGTGTCGGGGAGAATACAAAAGCCAATATTAAAAATGTGGAATTTAATAATATTGAGATTGGTATATCATCAAAGGATCTGTCTCATGCCGAAATAGATGGTTGTAAAATTTCAAACGCTACTTATGGATTTGTTTTATTGCAGAAAAAACCTGAATTTGGACCTGCTACAATTATCGCAAAAAATTGTATTTTAGTCGAAACATGGAAAGAACACTTGATAGAAAAGAAATCAGTTTTAACCCTAAACGGAAAACGAATCGAAGGTAAAAGTCCAAAGTTAAAGACAATGTTTTATGAGTAATGAATTTAAATAAATATATTAACATTTAATTTTTGAAATATGAACAATTACGAAAAAATCCTACAGTATTTTAATTTCGAACCACAGGAAATCGACATTAATTTGTTCTTGCTAAATGCCGCAATGGTTATTGTCATGGCTATTATTCTTGAACTGACTTATCGCCGTTGCGCAAATACCTTATCCAACAAAAGTCAGTTTTCGTACAATTTTGTAATGCTTTCGCTAATTACCATGTTAATCATAACTTTGGTTGGCAGCTCGGTGGCTTTATCTCTTGGTCTTGTTGGTGCATTATCTATTGTGAGGTATCGAGCAGCAATTAAAGAACCCGAAGAATTAACTTATTTGTTTTTGGCTATTGCTATTGGTCTGGGAATGGGAGCTAATCAACCTGTAGTTACAATAATTTCATTCCTAATTCTAATTGCTGTTATTTGGGTAAGATATTTTATTAAACCTGCAAATAAGCTCGTTGCTTATAATTTGGTAATAAATATGACAAACCCAAAAGATGGCGACATGGAAAAAATTGTAGGTATTGTTAACCTAAGATTCAGTCGAGCAGTTTTAAGAAGATTTGATCAAAGTAGCAGTATTCTGGATTTAGCATTTAGAGTTAAAGTAAAGAATTTAGACATTTTGACCGAATGCAAAAACGAGATTTTAAAAATTGAAAACACTTCAGTATCATTTGTTGACATTCGATAATGGAAAAAATTGCTAATCAAGAATATACAAAACTCAGCACTTATCGGTACGAAAGAAAATTCAGACCGGAATCTTTAACGGCACCACAAATTGAAAACATAATTTTGGGATCGGCAGCATTCTTTCGTAAGATTTATCATCCTCGGTATATAAACAATATTTATCTCGATACTCCCGAGTTGGATTGTTTTTATGATAATTTGATGGGGAAGTCTGATAGAAAAAAGTATCGTATAAGATGGTATGGCGATATTGCCGGACATATTAAAGGTGCTGTTTTTGAAATTAAGATTAAAACAGCATATAGAGGTACAAAAAAATCCTTCTTTTTACCCGATTTCACAATTGATGATAGTCTAAACAATCAAAAGTGTTTTGACATATTAAAGAAAGCAGATATTCCATTAGAGATATTGGACGAAATTGCAGGAATGGAAATAAAATTGCTAAATAGATACAAGCGATCATATTATCGAGATATAACAGGAAGTTTTCGTTTAACAATTGATGATGATATTAAATATTATAATGTTAATGACAATTTTAACAGGCTGAGCGAATGTTTTATGGACGACAATGTTGTGGTAGAAGTAAAATACGACGAAGAACAAAACGAATATGCTCCAAATGTAATCAACTCAATGCCATTTAGGATGACACGTAACTCGAAATACATAGAAGGTATAAGTTGCTTCTACGAAGTATCAATGTAAACATTATGCGCGACAAGAAAAAGAATAAAGAAATCCTTTTAATTTCGATATTACTTATAATGTTGGGATTATTGTTATGGGTGTATTATAACCACTCTAATAATAATTTAGAAATTCAGGATTTTAGTATTTTTTGCGATTTTGAAACACAAAACGATAGCTCGGAGTTTTTGACAGATAACAAAAAGTATATTTTTAGTAAAGGGACTGTTTCAAAAGATTTGTCTTATGAAGGAGAACAGGCTCTATTCATACCTTCATGGAAAGAGTTTCAAAATGTTATATTGTTGACAGAACTAACTGCTAATCAATACGTTACTATTAGTTTTGTTAGGAACATAGGTTCTGAAACCTCAATTGTTGCGCAAGGAATCGTCAATCCTGACTTTTACGTTAGAACCAACTTAGCTAGTAAAAGAATAAATGATGTATGGGAAGAAGTGAACATTAAATTCACCACTGGAAATTATTTTAAAGACACTTTAAAGATTTACTTTCATAATTCAAAAAAATCAAATACTTATATAGATAATTTTAGTCTCAAAGTTTCAAAAACACCATATTATCCTGAATATAAAGGGTACGAGCCGCTTTTGATTTATATCGAGGATAAGGAATACAACAAGCTTTATTCAAAACGTAACGAAGCTTTAGAGAAAGGTATTTTACAAACAGAGGACGACAGTTGGGTTAATGCTATTGTATATGGAGAGGGCAAAATGATGAATGCCGAAGTGAGACTCAAAGGTGATTGGCTCGATCATTTAAAAGAAGACAAATGGTCTTTTAGAATAAAACTAATTGACGATTCATGGAGAGGAATGAGAGTGTTTTCGATTCAAACCCCCGTTGCTAGAGGTTACATGAACGAGTGGTGGGCTCATAATGCCTGCAAAACAGAAGATATGCTTGCAACTCGCTATGATTTTGTTCCTGTTTATCTAAACGGAAAAACACTTGGAATATATTCCTATGAAGAGCATTTTCAAAAAGAGTTAATAGAGTCATCACTTAGACGAGAAGGTCCAATAATCAAGTTTTCTGAAACAGATTTTTGGGACTTCTTTTTAGCTAAAACACCAAATAATTTTTCTTATGTCACTAGTGTGATTGAGCCTTTTGGTGAAGGGAAAATTTTAAAGGATAGTATAAAAATGAAACAATTTGTACTTGCTTCGAATTTGCTTGATTCATATAGACAAATGAAGCTTAGGGCTTCTGATATTTTTGATGTTAAGAAAACGGCCAAATTTATTGCTTTTGCAAATGCCACAAACTCATTTCACTCGCTCCAGTGGCACAATATGAGGTTTTATTATAATCCTGTTTTATCCAGATTGGAACCAATAGCTTTTGATATGTTTGCCGGACCCGAAGAGTTTACTTTTGATAATCCATTTTCACCTAAATACGAAATCTCGACTTTAGCATATAGGCATTCAATGCAATATTTAATTTCTGACACTGTTTTTCAAGAGTATTACCTGGCTTATATTGACACTTTTACAAATACAAAAAACTACAAATATTTTAAAAATCTTTATGCAGATGAATATCGCTTTAGAGATAGTTTGCAGCGGATAGAGTTTAAGCCATATAGTTTCAATGTGACTCAATTTGATTCAATATACGTTAAAATAACTAATCAACTTCCAGGATTTTTAGATTCATTATCAAATAAAAATTATAGAAATAAGATAAATAATTTGCCAAACAAACCTTTATTTGTCGAAGGTATGACGCAACCATTGGTTTTTGCCGACAAATACATCAAAGTTTATACGCAATCGTCAAAAACCTTGCTGTTTAAATGTTTCATTCAATTTGATATTGATATTATTGGCTTGGGTGATGAAGAAAACTTAAAATCAAAAGTATCACATACAATCACAAATAAAAATTCAGGCGTCGTTAAAGATGTAGAAATAGACTTTAGTGAAAATTTGAGTGAATTTACACATGTTTACTTTTCGGTGCATGGGAACGATAGTGTTTTTAAAACTAATATTATAAAATGGCCTGCCCCAACAACTTACAATCCACGTAACGACATTGCTCAAAGTGCAAGCGACATTTCAAATTTTACGAATGAAGAAAAACGCGAAGTGCGTTTTTCTGGAAATATTTCATTTGATAATCATGTTTATATTCCGGCAGGATATACTGTAATTTTTGATGCTGGTGCACAAATTGACATTACAAATAAATCGGCGTTTATTTCTAATTCTACAGTACTAATTAATGGAACAAAAGAAAATCCTGTAAAAATATTTTCTTCAGATAAATCAGCAAATGCATTTACAGTGCTCCAAGCCGATGATTTATCCGTTTGCAATTATGCAATTTTTGATAATTTAAATACTCTTGACTATAACGGATGGACACTTACCGGTGCTGTTACATTTTACGAGTCTGATGTTGAATTTTACAACTGTACATTTACAAATAATCATTGCGAAGATATGTTAAATACTATTCGTTGCAATTTCCTGGTTAAAGATTGTTTAATTCAAAACACTTATGGAGATTCTCACGATTCCGATTTTTGTACAGGCACACTCGACAATTGCACTTTTGTTGACAATGGAAACGATGCAATAGATTTTTCTACAAGCGATGTAATAATTGCAAATTGTAAAATTAATGGAGCTGGCGATAAAGGTATCAGTGTTGGAGAAAATACAAAAGCCCGGATCAAAAATGTGGAAATTAATAATATTGAGATTGGTATAGCATCAAAGGATCTGTCTCATGCCGAAATAGATGGTTGTAAAATTTCAAACGCTACTTATGGTTTTGTTTTATTACAGAAAAAACCTGAATTCGGTCCAACTTCAATTATTGCAACAAATTGTGTTATTAGCAATACTTGGAAAGAATCGCTAATCGAAAAGAAATCGGTTTTAACCCTAAACGGAAAACGAATCGAAGGTAAAAACCCTAAATTAAAAGCAATGTTTTATGAGTAATGAGTTCTAGATTTTCACAAATCTCAGTATCTCAGATGATTGTGCAGAATTAATTTTTACAAAGTATATTGCATTTGGAAATTGGGAACAATTTACTCGAACATTATTGTGAGATTATTCATTAAAACTGCTGAATTACTTGTGTTACGAACAATTACTTGAATTGAATGTCCATTTTCGAGGTTAGAATCAAAACTAAAAGGTAGTTGATAATATTTTAAGTTGAGCGGAATTGAGTTTATTGTTGAGATTTGTTCCTCAATAATAGCATCATCCTCAATAAGTCTGAAAACAACTTCTATTTCATTTGTTGTCGTTTCAGATTTAAAAACCGAAGTGAGGGTAAAATCATTATTTATTAGAGTTTCTTGTGAAATAGCGGTATCTAAAACAGTTAATGAGTCAGTTAATCCCAATTTATATTGATAATCCTCACGTTGAAAGAATACAATATTGTCTGCAGGATAGTTTTCAAAATCGTCAAAAGTAAGCTTCTGCAAATAAGTGTATCCATTTTGCACAAATAATAAACTATCAATATCGCGATAAGTCCATGTGATCTCTCCATTATCAATGTTGTGATCAAGTTCTAAAATTAGATCTTTTTCATAAGTCCACCACTGATCTTCTTCCCACCGGTGTTTGATGTTTTCTAATCCACAACCTAAAAATATTATATCGTCATCCGATCGAAAGTCAATTTTTTTGTATGTTGCTCCCATGTCTCCCATAATGCAGATAACCTCAACCCCTCTGTTTTTTACTTCAACTAGTTTAGGGTAAATAATTTGTGCAAAGTTATTATTTGTTGAATCACAGTTTGAATTCCAGTAAATCAAATTCGAATGACAATATGTTGCAGGCGATGGTAATCCGGGTATTCCTCCCCATAAACCCCAATGAAATAATAAAATTAAATGTGAAGATTGCTGGATTGTATCGGTAACGTTACAAATGATATTGTATTGATTATTTAAGTTTTCACAATCATCGGGAGCTAAGTTTGTGTCCAAAACAATACATGTGATATTATTAAAATTATCGGCATAATAAGAATTCTTACCTGTGAATGAAATGAATGTATCAAGATTTCCATTTCTTCTATCGTGATTCCCGAAACAAAAATAGTTGTGAGGTTCTTGTATTTTTAAATGTTCCTGCAGATATTCTACAGTAGAAGGATTCATTAAAGTTTCTGAACAGATATCTCCTCCAAGCCAAATGTTATCATAAACACTTTTATCTAACTCTACTAATCTGGAATCAATGATGTTTTCGCCCATATAAGTGTGCGCAGAAAAAAGATACTTATATTCTTGCCGTATTTGTGCGGATAATGTACTGTGCAATATAATCGCAATTAAAACAATAAATCTGTAGTGTGTCATACTATGTTATTTTACTATAATAATTTTAGTTGTTTCTGAAAAAGTATTATTATAAGTTTTTATAAAATATTGTCCCGGCAATAAACCAGATAAATCTAATTCTGCAGAGTATTTTGAGTTAATAATTTTATGAGTAGTGTCTGCAACAATTTGTCCTTGTGAGTTAAAGACGGTAATGTTTACATCTGTGTTATTAAAAAATAAAGAGTTGAATACAATTTTACAATTATCAATTGCAGGGTTTGGATATATATATAAATCTGGAACAAATTTTTGATGGTTTTTTAATTCGAAGTTTTTTAAAATTATTAAATTGTCATCGTTCTCGATTGTTATGGTTCCAAAAATATAAATATTTGAATCTATAATTTCTATTCCAGCAGCGAAGCCTTTATAATCCGTATAAATATAAGATTCTTCTATCAATGTACCATCTGTATTTGTTTTTAAATAATACATTACTGGATAGTCTTTTCCCGTACTTGCAGATGTACCAATTATATTAATATTACCTTCTGTGTCAATTCCCATATCTGCTGCATATTCAAAATTTGTTCCTCCATAAGTTCTAGTCCAAATTATATCAAAATCAGAAGAGATTAAGCTAAGACAGATGTCGAAACTGTTTCCTGGGGTATAACTTTGCGAGTGAGATAAGATGTAATAATTACCATTATTGTCAGGCAGAACTTTAACAGGAATATCGTGATGTGGCATATAATAAATAGTATCCTTAATAATATTCCCATCGCTGTCTATTTCTATCAAAAGTATGTCAGCGTTTTGATGTGATCTCATATGCCAAATTGTAGCAACATTAAAAAACCCTCCCTGAGCGCTTAATAACAAAACGTTATTGTTTTCGAGCTCTAACATATCCACTGTATGTGCAGGCATATATTCGGCATAAGTTTTTTCCCAAATCATTTCGCCCATACTATTAGTTTTTATTATGTATGGACCATAAAGACCAATGCTTCTGTCAACTCCACCCAATAAATAATCCCCGGAATTGAGGGATATTGTACTATAAGCGTGTTGATAATGATCGTTGCCAAAATCTTTCAACCATTCAATTTCAAGATTTTCATCTGCCTTGGCTAATATTGATTGAATAGATTTTCCATCGCGCCAGAATGAAAAGCCTCCTAATATAAGAGAGTTATTTGTTTTGCAAATACTCCGAAATTCATCATATTCAATTTTCCCCCACGTATTTTGTGTAATAGTATTGTCTACTGTATTATATTTTAATAAAAACCCGTCTCTATTACCAGTTCCGAACGATTTTGTAAAACCTGTCATATACAAGTTCGTCCCATCCGAAATCATATCAAAAGCTCGTTCCGGAGAAGAACCGCCAACATTCTGTGTTAAAGCGCTTATCGAGATTAAAATAAATGGAAAAAAGAATACTAGATATTTACATCTACGTTTCATGAAGTTTATAACATATTTAAAAAGCATAATACAAATGTTAAGTTAAATCAAAAAAAGTTTATCGTAATTGTAAAATTGTATTTTTGAGATAATTTAAAACAATATTAACAATTCTTTAGTCGATGTCTTTATATTTTTAATAGCAAAGTTAATAAATTATATTGTTAGTTACTAAAGTTTGGCGAAATATTCGTCCTAAATTCAAAAATAAAATCAAAAATGAAGGTATTGTTGATTTCAAAAGTTTTTATAAACTTGCATTTTTCTAGGAAAACAAGAGTTATGAAAGTAAAAAATAGAATTATTATAAAAAGTGTTTTGCTAATAGTCTTTTTCGTTACAATCTTCTCATGCAAACCAAATCAATATGTTCCAAAACCGGGTGATTTGCTTTTTCAGATAGACCGAGATTCTGATTTTACAGATGCGATAGTTAAATCGACTACAAGTTCCGTTGATTATGCTTTTTCGCATGTTGCAATTATTGGACTTGATGACAATAAAGCTTTTGTTGTTGAAGCAGTTCCTCACGAAGGCGTGCGAAAAGTTAGTCTGGAGCAGTTCCTTATGTCAACTAATAAATCAGAAAACGCAATGCCTCTAGTAGTTGCATATCGACTAAAATTTTGGAAGCGTGCAGTAAATCCTGTCGAAAATGCACTAAAATATGTCGGGATGCCATACGATTCGGTGTTTTTACATAACAATGGTGCTTTTTATTGTAGTGAACTTGTTTATGAATGTTTTTTAGACAAAAATCAAAAACACGTCTTCAATACAATACCAATGAGTTTTAGCGATTCAACCGGGCAAATTCTGGACTATTGGATTGAATACTACAAAAACTTAAATCATGCAATCCCCCAAGGAAAGCCTGGAACAAATCCCAATTCGTTGTCGAAACATAAGCAATTGCGAGACCTTCGTGTTTCCTGGCAAAAGAAGCCAATTTAACAATAATGCCTACTATTGAATTTTGTAATCAATCTACAATTATTGCATTTGCAAATTCGGAGAAGTTATACAAACTATCTGTTGTTGGATTGGTGTTTTGTTCAAATGTTTTTGTGAATTCACTTTTCTTTGGTTCTGGGGGAGAACTTAAACTATAATAATTATGCACAACTAATAAAAGCAAAACACTCATTATTAAGGCTGCCAACTTAATGAAATCGCTGATATTTTCTTTCATACTATTTGTTTTTTGCAAAAATAAGATATCAACATTTTCGCAATATTAGCATATTGTTAAGGAGAGGTTAAGATTATTTGTAATCGGTTTTAGTCCCTTAAAAACATCTGCCTGAATCCATACTTTACATTGCCAACAAAAACCTTTCTCGTGTACAATACTATTTGGGCAATGTAAACGTCAATAAATACAATAAACTTATTTTCATAAATTTTTTAACGTTTCCATGACCGCAGAAAATGCGGACGATGGAATATTGAAAAACATTAGCAGCCGCATCGCGGCGATCTATTTGTAAAACTCATATCAATCAACTTGTGCAAGCCGCGTAGCGGTGACCTATATTGTATAAACTTAGAATAAGGAACCAAGATAAAACGAACATTTCTGCAAAATGTTCTATGTATAGTAAAAATGAAGTCGAATTGCGAATTGCGAAATATTTTAATTTTTTATTTGCATTTATCAATAAAATTCATACTTTTGCTGTTGAATTACAAAATCATTGACTTGTGGTGTAATGGCAGCACATAGGGCTCTGAGCTTTAAGATCTTGGTTCGATTCCTTGCAAGTCAACAAAAAAGCCGTTCGTTTTGAGCGGCTTTTATTTTTGTTAAACTACCCAAACAGCTTGCGGGTTTAACCCTCAATTCTAAATAGGGGCTACTGAACCTTTAGCTCGGCGCAGCCAAAAACACTTAACACATTGAATGTCAATTATATAAATGTGATTTCAGAA
>JAFGVU010000254.1 GCA_016937855.1 Bacteroidales bacterium
CAAAATAAACATAACGGTTTGTCAATCAATGACTTACCGTTTTTTTTGTTGTTTTACAAAAGTGTACATTTGGTTTTATGCCCCTCAGAAGTTTCGACTCTAATTCATGAAAAATTTTATGGAACTTATAGTGGATGGGCATTAGGACAACCGAGTTGGAATGTGGATTTGCATGAAAAATACAACAGATTTAGCAAAAATGTATATTTTGGAATTAGTTCGAGGTTAGCCTATGACATAAAATTAGGTAAAAGTATTGTGATATCTCCACAATATCAGTTTTACTTTGGATTGACAAATGAATTTCAAGAATTTCCTTATATTACTAAATCAATGAGACATTGTTTTTGTATTGGAATAGAGAAAGCAATCAACTCTAATTAGATGACATCATGTTTTGTTGAGTAACATCTCATCAGTAAACCATCTCTCTTTTCAAAAAATTAGATTTTACACCAAAGTAAAACAGGTTTTGAGTTTGTTTTTCTCCGGTTTCGGCAGATCCATACCGCATAATGTATCCAATGTTTAAGGACAGATTTTTGTTTTCTTTTAAGATCCAGCCAAAATCAAATTTTGCAGTAATTAACTGTGTTTTTATGCCTTGCAATATAACATTACCATAAGAATTTACAATGTATGGATATCCTTGATTTCCATCCATCGTAGAGTTGTAAATATCTTGTCCAAAATGCGTGTTGGTTGAATCTATTCCGACAATTGCATACATTAGTTTTGCATCAGCAATTATTCGTTTACCAAGATATGAAATTCCTGAAACCGACTCAACAAAATTTGCTCCTAGAGGATGTGCAAGTGCTTGTCCCTGATGAGAATAGTTTTGCTGAACTCTAACATGTGAATATGTATATGGACGCGCCAGGTTGATTTCGGTGAAAAAATCCAAATTATTAAGTTTAAAAATATCGTAGGATTTGTAACCAATTTGTGCAGCCCATTTATTTGCAAACCAGCCATATTCTCCCGTATAATCAGGATTGATGTTATGCTTTATGTCATTTATCAGCTGTCCTATTATTATGTCGTCGAGCATAAACTGTCCGTAGAGCATATTTTGTTCATTTATCACAAACCGTATATTAGTACCCATCAATGCGTTGTCTTCGGAGCCAAGATTAAACTCAACCGGTCTGAAAAAGATAATAGGATTCAAGTATTCAAAGTCAAAAACGTAATCGCCTTTGAGAATAATAGATTCAAAAAGCCCAAGATTTAAACGTTTACCAATTTTCCAGTCGAGATAATGAAAAACGCTGTATTTGTTTTGCGAGGTTATCATTGGCATGCCCAAAGGGTCGCTTTCAAATCTGGCCTTTTGTAGTGCCCAGACACAGGAATATTTTATCGATAAGAATTTGGTTTCGAGTTTAAAATATGGATAGTTGGATGCAAAATCTGAAAGTAAAAATGATCTGTATCCATCACCATAAAAGTTTCTGCTGTTTGCCAATTCTAGTTTTAAAAAAGTATATGGCGAGAATGTAATATGTAAGTCATTTTCAAAAAGCATAAAACTATTCCACGGCGTAGGCATTCCTAAGTTGTTGTAAATTAGGTAGTTGTAGCGATAGTTTTTTTGATAATCAGGGAGGTCAAGATACCAAGTTGATAATTGATAACTTATGCCAAATTTATCGCCCAGCGAGAAATCAAAGAGTCCGCCAAAATGGGTATTATAGCGATAATCTAATCTATCTGTCGGCATTATCCAGTTAAAAACCTCGTAAACAGGTAATGCATAAAATTTTGCAGGTTTTTTGGCTGTGTCATTTTTCCAGCCGTAATACAAAAAGCTTTTTTCGTATTGAGCTGAGTCTGCACAAATGTCTTTATAATCGGAGAAATAAAAAGGTTTAATTGCCGAGTGAGCTTTTTTGTCAAGGGACAAAGTCGATTTTTCGATATCACGAATAAAATGTGGGTCTCTAACCGGAATGTTTTGTGCAAAAACCGTTGAAACAGTTACAACTAAAATTATATGTGCTAAAATCCGTTTCATCTAAAAATCTGAATAATTACTTCGTATTGCAGTTCGTAAACCAATTTGAATATTGTATGCCGATGTATTCTTAATAGGAAAATATGCGCCACTAAATGATGTGAAAACCTGTAATTTATTGGATTTGTTTAACCAATAGATGAGCTCAATATCGTATAAAATAGAATTTCCGGTAAAAATATAATTCGGGGCAGAAATGAACATAGACGAAACCGGAGGAGTATAAAAAATATTCAGGTTCGATAATCCTTCGTATAGATTTGCCTTGGCAACTATTGATAATCTTTTATAGGTATATGCACTGATTATTAACAACTCGTTTACCCCGGTACCTGCAGGATGTGCAAGAGGTTGGTTGTAATGTCCGTAATGTAATTCATTGTTTGGGTGCACATACATTTCACCGCTAACAAGATTATATTCTACTTGAAAGTACAAATTGCTGACTCCCACAAAATCAAAGGACTTGTAACCTAACTGAAAAGCAAATTCTGGCAAATTCGAGAAGTCAATGATATTAGCAATTAATTGAGAATAAAACACTCCTTTGTTTTCTTTTTGTCGTGTAATATTTAATCCGATAAAATTGTTAACCAAGCGATTGTTATAGTTAATATATGCAGTCCTAAAAAATGGTGAAATTGTATATAACGGTTCTCTCCAGTTTTCTAAATCTGCCGACATAACTAAAGCTTCGATAATAGAAAAATGCCAGTTGTTTCGTTTGTAGGTTAAGGTGTTATACGAAATGTTTTTTGATGAGTATTCGCTATTAATGCTTGTCGGATTATCAAGCCACATAATGTTTTTAAAGTTTGGATTTATTGCTTTGGTAAACAGATTATTATATTCAAAACGCCCAAATTTAAAAGAGGCTTTGGCATACATCATAGGTGCGGAAAAGTCGGAGAGCAATAGAGACCTGTATCCATCACCAATAAAAAGTCGGTCGTAACCAATTGTGAAATTTATTTTGTCGGATACTTTTAATGACATATTTCCAAAAGCAGTATAAAAATCAAAACCTGTAGTGCCAAGTCGTTTTATTCTTCCATATCCCGGAATAACTCCAAAAATATTGTAGTATTCGTTTATCCTATTTGTAAACTCTGCCTGATTTTCGTAAAATGATGTGTTGAAAAACAGTTTAGAGTCCAGATTTCCATTAATTCTTACGCCTCTAGTGTTCAGAAATCCCTGTTTACTTCCGTTGTGGCTAAGTCTAAAGTCAAGAATAGGGTCTAAAATCACTTTAAACTTGTCGTCTTCTTCAACTATTAAGTGCTCACGGGAAATTTTTCGGTTTAACCACGACTTTTCTTCATATTTGCTAGTTGTGAAAATCAAACTATCAAATACTTCGTTTTCGACACCTGTTGAGGGTCTTATTAAAGTTGAAATATTTTTGTAATAGATATCTTTTTCGCATAAACTCTGGAAATGCCCTGTTAAAGGATAGTCTTGTGCAAAAAGTGCAAAATGCAAGAGGGAAATTACTATTGTAAAAAAATGCCTCATTAAAAGAATTTAATAAGGCAAATATAATAAGATTTTGAGCAATTTTATCAAAAAGTTAGATCTCTTACTGATTCATGATTTCGTTTATTGCATTTTTTCCGGATTGTGAAGTAAAATAATCGCGAACAACACTATAGTTTTTTTGATCTAAAGTGTAATCGTATGCAAATTTGGCGAAATCAACTTTGTCTTCCTCAAGAGAAAAAAGACTTAATAATTCTTTGACTTGCTGGGAGTTTATGCATTTGTATTGTATAATCAGAGTTTTAGCTTTTTCTACACGTGTTGTTGAAAAAGATTCTTTACGAATTTCCGATTTGATTTTAGCGAAATCGTCATTGCTTAAAAAGCATTTTTCCTGTGTTTCTTCCAAAGGCTCACCATGTGGTTTTGGAGATCCGGGAACTTCGTATATGTCGTTAATGCCGAAGATGAACTTATCGTTGGTTAATAATTGTTTTACATGTAAGAAATTATCTTTATCAAAAACTTTTGGATAGGCAGTTTTAAAGAATATGTAACGATGAGGCTCCGATTTGATGATAATCCCGAGTTTCATAACTTGTTCGGTTGTAAAGCAATAGGTATAGACATATTCCATACATATTTTCGCTTTCTCTTCGTCATCTTCAAACTGGGCAACAGTGTTTGCAAAAGCTGTAAATTGTTTTTCGTTGAGGTACCCATCGCAACCTTTGTTTGTGCCGGTATAGGCTTTTGCATCCGGGAAAATTATGCTTGAGTTCTCATTAGTTGAAACATTCTCTGTGACTTCTGTTTTGTCTTCAATTTTGTCTTCTTGATTCTCGATAATAGTTTCATTTTTATCTTCATCGATGATATCTGTTTCAACTTTATCATTCTGAGTTTCGTTCACAGCTACATCATCAACTTGAGTTTCTTTATCATCATCTTTATCACGTTGACGATCTTTTTTGCGGTCTTTCATTTCAAGATACTCCTGAAAAGATGTTAAGTCGGTAGGCTCCACTCCGTATCGTGGGTTTTGTTGCTGTATATATTCCCACAATATTGTTTGATGAGAAAATTTTTCAAAAGCATCACACACAACTATTGCATTCGATTTGTCTGTAATACTTGGATAAACACCTTTAACAAAACCTAAACGATACTCATCTTCGGCAAATATTAATGATAATTTATAAACCTGATTGGATGAAATGTGTTTTCGTTTGATTATTCTAACGCCTTTTTTCATTCGGCGCTCATCACGCTTTGGGCTCTCTATGCGTTTTGTAATCCATTTGTATGAAAGGCGTCCCATTGGCTTGTGCGATTCGACAACCTGAGGATATGCCGCTGTCGCAACAAAAACTATTGATAGTAAAAGTATTAATTTTCTCATATTAGTATTTTTTTACGAAGATATAAAAAATAATCAAAAAGAGTGCCAGATGTTATAAAAACATGAGCTTAATTCTATCGTATAGGCTTCATCAAAACGTATCTTTTTATCGTTACCCCTGATCAATTTTTTGATTCTACCATTATTTTAGTGGGTAAAATATCCTTAATGCCATCCCGCTTCCTGTGCTCCCTAAAGGGAAGCCATAAACACTTCTGAAAGATAGCAGTTGTGCGACGGGTTCCTTTAGGAAAACAAGGGTGCAGTGGCAACATCGATAAGACAAGGTATTTTACTTTTGTTAAACAGAAATATTCCATTAAAATAATGGTAGAATCAAATTTTTCTATCTTTGCAGCTATGGACAATAAAGTATTGCTTGATTTGGTTTCGACTTCGATGCCTTATGGAAAGTATAAAGGCAGAAAAATATGTGATATCCCGGAGCATTATTTGGTGTGGTATCACAGTAAAGGTTTTCCGGAAGGTAAGCTTGGAATGCTGTTAAACACTATGTACGAAATTCGACTAAACGGGCTTGAATATTTGTTAACACCATTAAGAAAGTGACCGACGATAGAGTAAAATATGGAAGTCTTGATTCAGAACTGGAATTTTCTTTTACGCGATCGAGTGGACCGGGAGGTCAAAACGTCAATAAAGTAAATTCAAGAGCTGAGTTGCGTTTTGATGTTACAAATTCTAAATTGCTATCTGATCATGAAAAAAGCATAATTATTAAACGACTAAAGTCGAGAATAAACAATGATGGTATATTGTTTTTATCTGCCCAGGATGACAGATCGCAATTCAAGAATAAAGAAATTGTGATTTTGCGATTTTATGAAATTATCAATAAAGCGCTAAGAGTGCATAAAAAGAGAGTTAAAACAAAACCTTCAAAATCTTCAAATGAGAACAGGTTAAAGGAAAAAAGAGAGTCGTCGGAGAAAAAAAGTCGTCGTCGAAAAGATTTTGATTAACAAAAACAATCGATTATTATAAGTGCATTTAGAGGAATAAGCTTTTTGAAAAATAAACATTGTGATTGCATAAAGTATATACAATGCAAGATTTTAACAACATAGAACCCGGTTAAATAGGTTATTATTTTTCTTTTCATTGACGTTTACATTGGCTGATTAATTTTGTTTCACGATAAATGTTTTTGTCGGCAATGTAAAGTCAACATTCAGATCGTTTTTTTACTCCGATTACGCATTACAATTTAATTGCGAATCTTTCAACTGTTTTTGGACATAGTCGAGAGTTAACCCCAACTAAATCATTAGTTCTTTTAAACTAAACTCCTAATGCTTAACTCGGGGTTAACTTTCCATCGTCCGGTTTTTAGGACATGGAAACCTAAAAAAAAGCAAATAAGATTTTTTTGTGAAATTTTTCAAGTATTTCTCGAGAAATAAGCTTATTGCGAGATAAACATTATAATAGCATAGGGTATGTTGCACCATTCAATATTTAATCACCAAAAAACCCTGCTAAATAGTTGCCTAATTTTTTGAGAATGCTCCACTTTGATACATTTGCTCAAAGAAATCGTTTACAGTTTCTTTTACTGGTTTATACGAAATTTTTAGCTCAGAAATGCTTTTAGAGTTGTCAACTTTAATATGATAACCCATGTTTCGAGAAACCATTCTTCGTTTAATTCCAACGGTTGGAGCAGCTAACCAAACAAGCCATTTTGGAAGATTTTTTTTCGGAAGTTGTAGTTTCGAGCCAAAGTTCTCTCTTACTAAGTCGGCAAGTTGTAAAAAGCTTTTTGACTCTGCACAAACAATGTGACGTCCTTGAGCTTCGGGTAAAAATCCTGCATTAAAATGAGCCTGAGCCACATCGCGCACATCAACTATTCCTATCTCAAAGTTCGGAACGCCTATTTTCATACTTCCATCACCTAGTTGTTTCATCAGATTATAGCTTTCCGATGTAATTTTTGGATTTATTCCCGGGCCTAAAACCAATACCGGATTTATTACTACTAATTGCCATTTATTTTGCTTTTCGTAAATTTTCCAGGCTTCTTTTTCGGCTAATGTTTTTGAATAACTATAAGGTTGATGGGAAATAGACGAGGAAATATTCCAATGACCTTCGTTAACTATTTGGTCGGGCAGACTTTGTAGGTCTTTATTATCTCCCAATATTGCTGCAACACTACTTGTTAGCACCACCCGTTTTACAGAGTTTGTTTTATTTACAGACTCTAGCACATTTCTTGTCCCCTCTAAAGCTGGTTCTATTAGCTCTTTTTGTGGATTTTTTACAGAGTTTATAAATGGAGAAGCGGTGTGAAAAACTAATTCACAATTTTGAACCGCCTGGTCGTAGGAGCCTTTTTTTAACAAGTCTGCTTCAAAGTAAACTATCTTTCCTTTTGAACTCTCTGCCAATTTGTCGAGATATTTAAGTTTTTCTTTATTAGTAACATCTCTAACAGCAGCATGAACCGTTAACCCGTTATCTAGCAGAAGTTTTACTAACCAACCGGCAACATAACCAGTGGCTCCGGTAACCAATACCGGTTTAGATTTATCAATATTTACCATTTTTAAAATTTTATCCTTTAAATCCCATTTTCATGTGAGAACCGTCACAAAATGGTTTGTTGCCGGAGTGTCCGCAGCGACAAATATATTTATCTTCGTTTACTTTGTGAATTTTTCCATCATTATCTACTAAATCAATCTCAGCGGGGATATGCATTGGCCCATTTTCAAATATCTGAACTTTGGGTTTTGGGTTTTTATTTTCTTCCATTTTTATAAAATTTTTATTGTTATTTCTTTCAGGATCATTATACCACCATGTTAAGGCATCTGTTGGACAAGCTTCAACTGTTTTAATTATTTCATCTGTAGATGCTGCATTTATTTTTACCCAAGGCCTTTCGGCAGGCTTAAATACATCTGGAAGCATCTTAAAGCAAGTTGTTGCATGGATACACTCATCAGGCTGCCATTTAACAGTGATTTCTCCGTTGGTGTATTCTTTAATTATTTTTCTTTTCATATTCATCTCATTTTATTAACAAATATAGTAAAAAAATGTTTGATTTGTTTGATATTTGGTAATTGACCTGAGATAAAAGATTTTAATGAATAAATTTACAAAAAGACATATATATTGCTATAAATAATTGAACAATCGAATTTGTTTTTTATTTTTGCACATTGAAATTAAATTTTTTGTAATGTTTGAGTATATCAACGGTTATCTTGCAGAAATAAATCCTACTTATGCAATTGTTGAAAACAATGGTATAGGGTATCATATAAACATCAGTTTAAATACTTTTGGTCGATTAAAAAAAGGGCAGGAGTGTCAATTGTTGATTCACGAAATTATTAGAGAGGATTATCACGCGTTATTTGGATTTTTTGACAAGCAGGAAAGAGAGCTTTTTCGTATGCTTTTAACAGTTAACGGTGTTGGAGCAAATACTGCTAGACTTATACTTTCATCGGTAAGCTCTGGCGAACTTGTTGCTGCAATATCATCCAATAATGTTGATGTTCTTAAAAGTGTTAAAGGTATTGGTGCCAAAACTGCACAGAGAATAATTATCGATTTAAAAGATAAAATATCGGATTCGGATGCAGAAAATATTCAAATTTTTGGTATTCAAAACAATACTTTGCATAAAGATGCGTTTAGTGCTTTAACGATGTTGGGTTTTTCAAAACTTGCTATCGATAAAGTGTTGAAGAAAATATTAAACGAAAATGCCAACCTATCTCTTGAAGAGACAGTTAAAATGGCGTTAAATTATTTGTAAATTTACAAAATTGGTAGGAAAGATTTTTAAATATGCGTTTTTTAGTGGGCTAATCGTAAGTTTAATTTCGATTATGTTTCCGTCTAACGCCAGCATAAACGATTATATGGGCGGTTATGCTATTCCGGATAGTGGAGATGAGTATGTTGATGATACAATTAAAGACGTTGTACTGCCTTATCCAATTCCCGATGGTAATATAAACCCCACCGAGAATTCTGATAATAGTCCACTTTATGGTGAAGATCCTAGCGAAATTCAGACTGAAATTATTTACGACCCCGAAACTGATGAGTATATTTTTGTCAAAAAACTTGGGGATGAGGTTATAGAAACTCCTTTTTCTGTTAGTTTTGAAGAGTATCTCGAATATGACTTTGACAGAGCCATGACAAAATATTGGCGTCAACGCTCAAAAAGCGATATTTCAGAAAGCAGAGAAACTTTAATTCCGAAACTTGAAGTTGGAGGCGAGATATTTGACAGAATTTTTGGTAGTAACGTTATTGATATCAAACCTCAGGGGTCGGCCGAATTGAGTTTTGGACTTAATATCTCTAGAGTGGACAACCCATCACTGCCGGTTAAGATGCAGAGAGTTACAACTTTCGATTTTAACGAAAAAATCCAAATGAACGTTGTTGGGCAAATCGGTGATAAAATGAAAATCAATGTTCAATATGATACCGAAGCTGCATTTGATTTTGAAAACTCTGTTAAAATTGAATATACAGGTCATGAGGATGAAATATTGCAAAAAATTGAAGCAGGGAATGTATCCTTACCTTTAACAGGAACTCTAATTTCGGGGTCTCAAAGTCTTTTTGGCTTAAAAACCGAGGCAAAATTTGGTAAACTTACTGTAACAACTATATTTTCTCAACAAAAAGGTGAATCATCAACAATCGAAGTTGAAGGAGGTGCTCAGACAAAAGAGTTTGAATTAAAAGCAGACGAATACGAGAGTAATAAACACTTTTTCTTGGCTCACTATTTTAAGGAAAATTACGATCGCTCTTTGGCTAATCTCCCAATAATAAACAGCGGAGTTAATATTACTCGTCTAGAAGTTTGGGTAACAAATAAAACCGGAAATTTTGAAAATTCTAGAAATATTGTTGCTTTTACTGATCTTGGTGAGTCAAACGGAAGTGATATGCAATCTGACTATGTTTATGGATACAACGGAACACAAACGGTTACGCTTCCACCGCGAAATGATAACAACATTTTACTTGATATTGTCGATAATTTTCCACAAGTAAGAGATATTAATCTTGTCGGAAATGCTTTGTTGGGGATTGGAATGACAGGCGGTGTAGATTATGAGAAGATTGAATCTGCTCGATTATTGCAACCATCGGAATATACATTTAATGAGAGATTAGGTTATATTTCTGTAAACTCTACAATAAGCTCTGATCAGGTTCTTGCTGTTGCCTTTGAATATACTGTTGGTGGAGAGGTTTATAAAGTTGGTGAGTTTTCAAACTCAGCAATAGTGGCTCCTGATGCTTTAGTCTTAAAGCTTATTAAAGGTACATCATTTACTCCACAGCAAAAAGCATGGGATTTAATGATGAAAAATATTTATAATATTGGAGCTTATCAGTTAAGTAGCGAAGATTTTTGGTTGGACATTCTTTACAATAATGATAAAACAGGAACTGAAATAAACTTTTTGCCGGCCGGGAAAATTGATAGTACACGACTATTAACAGTGATGAATCTTGATAATTTGAATTCCCAATTAGACCCATTTGCCGATGGTGTTTTTGACTTCATTGATCAACTAACTGTTAACTCCTCAAATGGACGAATAATATTCCCTGTTCGTGAGCCTTTTGGAACACATCTTTTAGCAAAAATTACCGGAGGAGATAATACCTTAAACGAAGCAGCCGAACCTTATGTTTTTCAAGAGTTATATGATAGCACTCAATCAACAGCTCGACAAATAGCCGAAAAAAATAAATTTAAGATAAAAGGAAAATATAAGTCATCTGGAGGAAGCGATATATCCCTTAATGCAATTAACATTCCGCAAGGATCTGTTTCGGTAACTGCCGGAGCTCAGAAATTGACTGAAAATGTTGATTATACTGTAGATTATAACCTTGGTCGTGTTAAAATAATTAATCAAGGTATTTTGGAGGCAAAAACCCCAATCCGAATCTCTCTGGAGAGCAACTCTATGTTTAATATTCAAACAAAAACGCTTATCGGCTCTCACTTGAATTATGAGTTTTCAAAAGATTTTAATGTTGGAGCAACAATCTTAAATTTGACCGAAAAACCATTAACTCAAAAAGTAAGTATCGGTGACGAGCCAATCTCAAATACAATCTGGGGTGTCAATACCTCTTATCGTACCGAAGTACCATTTTTAACTAAAGCAATTGATTTTATCCCATTTATAGAGACTAAGGAAATGTCCACAATAACAGTCACCGGAGAGTTTGCACATCTTATTCCTGGTCACTCCAAAGCTATCGAAAAAGAGGGTAATGCATATATCGATGATTTTGAAGGAACAAAAACAAGTTTAGATCTAAAATCACAAATCGCATGGACAATTGCTAGTACGCCGTCCGATTCAATAATGTTTCCCGAATCACGTTTTATAAACGATTTGAGTTATGGTTATAATCGAGCAAAAATTGCTTGGTACGTTGTTGACCCATATTTCCATCGGTCAACATCTCCTGTAAGCGTCGAAGAGCAGTCTAGTCACTATGTTAGAGAGATATACGAAAAAGAATTATTTCCAAATCGAGAAAGTACTACTGGAATCCCAACAAATATGGTAGCTCTTAACCTTGCGTTTTATCCCACCGAAAAAGGACCATATAACTATGATGTTTTAGGAATGAACGAAGATGGTAGTTTGAAAAATCCAAATAAACGATGGGGAGGGATAATGCGACAATTGCAAAGTACAGATTTCGAAGAATCAAATATCGAATATATCGAGTTTTGGATTATGGACCCATTTGTTGAAGACTCGTTAAATGACGGTGGTGATTTGTATTTTAACCTTGGCGATGTGTCAGAAGATGTTTTAAAAGATGGTAGAAAATCGTTCGAGCAAGGATTACCAACTCCATTTAGCGATCATCCAATTGATTCTACTGTTTGGGGTTATGTTCCTCTAATGCAATCACTTGTAAACGCTTTTGATAATGACCCAGAGGCCAGAATCGCTCAGGATGTAGGTATGGATGGTATGAATGATGAAAAGGAAAGAGATTATTTTTATAATAATTATTTATTTCATATTGACACTACATTTGATGAAAACTCATTAGCATATCAGAATGCATTTAATGATCCATCATCCGACAACTATCATCATTACAGAGGTTCAGATTATGATGAGGAAGATAAAGGTATCTTAGACAGATATAAATTATTTAACGGTTTGGAGGGCAATTCTCCTCCACAGGAATACTCTGATGAATCATATTCCACAAGCGCTCAGACAATACCAAATGTTGAAGACATTAATAAAGATAACACGCTTAGCGAAAGTGAGAATTATTTTCAGTACAGAGTATCTATCAGAAAAGAAGATTTTGTAGTCGGACAAAACTATATTACCGACAAAGTAGAAACATCTGCTAGTTTTGCAAATGACGAAACATCGAAAGTTACTTGGTATCAATTTAAAATTCCGGTTTACGATTACGACAAACGTATTGGTAATATCAGCGATTTTAAGTCTATCAGATTTATGCGTATGTTTATGCATAATTTTTCTGAAGAAACTGTAATTAGATTTGCTACCTTAAGTTTGGTTCGAGGAGAATGGCGCAAATATAATGCATCATTTATGCAACCTGGTGAGTACGTTGTTGACGAACTTGCTGAAACTCCTTTCGACGTGAGCGCTGTTAATATTGAGGAAAACTCATCAAAATCTCCGGTTAATTATATTTTACCTCCAAATATTAATCGTCAGATTGACCCAATGAATCCCCAAATGAGACAGTTAAATGAACAGTCAATGTCTCTAAAGGTTTGTGGGTTGCAGGATGGAGATGCTCGTGCAGTTTATAAAAACGTTAATCTTGATGTCCGAAAATACTTGAGATTAAAAATGTTTATTCATGCCGAAGAAGTGCCGGGAGAGGGAGCCCTGCACGATGGCGATATCAGTGTTTTTGTAAGACTGGGTACAGATTATAAAAACAATTATTATGAATATGAAATTCCATTAAAGGTAACTCCAGCCGGATATTATGACGGGACACTAGATGAAGAATCTCCGGATAGATACATTGTATGGCCAGAAGAAAACGATTTAAATCTTGAGTTTGAACTTTTACAGTTGGTGAAGCAAAGTCGTAATGACTTAATCCGAGCCGGAGATCCAAATGTTAGTATTACCAGATTATACACTCTTCCTGATGGCGATAGAAAAGTAAGTGTTATGGGTAATCCAAATTTGTCGAATGTTCAAACAATTATGATTGGCGTTCGTAATCCGAAAAAGGTCTCTAACTCAGATAGTGACGACGGATTGTCGAAATGTGCAGAAGTTTGGGTAAACGAATTACGACTTACAAATTTTGACGAAAAAGGTGGTTGGGCAGCTAACGCAAGAATTACAGCAAAACTTGCCGATTTTGGTTCTGTTACAGTTGCTGGAGCTACTAGTAAACCTGGCTTTGGAGCAATAAATCAAAAAGTGAGCGAAAGACAAAAAGAGGAAATAAATAGGGTGGATATTTCATCAAACTTGGAACTTGGAAAATTTTTCCCCGAAAAATTAAACGTCAGAATTCCAATGTATATAGGATACTCAGAAAATGTTTCTAATCCTGAGTATAATCCGTTAGATCCTGATATTCCATTTAAAGTCGCACTTAGTGACCCAACATTAACCGAAGAGTACAAAGACAGTTTGCGTCATATTGCTCAGGATTACACTCAGCGAAAAAGCCTTAACTTTACAAATGTTAAAGTTAATAAAACTCAGGGGAAACCTCAAATATACGACCTTGCTAATTGGTCGGTTAGTTATGGCTATAATGAGACTAATCAGCGAGATGTAAACACCATTTATAATAACAATCGCATATATACCGGGGCTGTTTTTTATAATTACAATGCAACACCAAAGGTTGTAGAGCCATTTAAGGATGTGAAATTACTTAATAAGAAAGCATTTAAAATTATTAAAGACTTTAATTTCTATTATTTGCCTTCGCAGTTGTCGTTTCGGACAAATCTTAACAGGCAATATGGCGAAACTCAACTTCGGAATATTTATAATTCTTCATTACCACTTCCGGTTAATGTTCGAAAAGATTTTACATGGACTCGCCAATATGATTTAAAGTATAATTTCTCAAAAAGCTTAAAATTTGATTTCTCCGCAACAAATAATGCAAGAATTGACGAGCCTCAAGGTCGTATTTTTAAAGAAGATCCTTTATACGAGCAAAAACGAGATACTATTTTTGATAATCTTAGGAATTTTGGTAGAAATACACAGTATCACCATCAGTGGGATGTAAATTATACCTTGCCAATAAACAAAATTCCATTGTTGAATTGGGTTACAGCAAATGCTCGATATTCTGGTACATATGATTGGACTGCCGCACCAATGTTGGCTGATACGAGTATTAATATTGGAAACACATTGCAGAATGGAAACTCAATGTCTTTAAATACACAATTTAATCTTTTAAGTCTTTATAATAAAATCGATTATTTGGATGAGGTAAATAAAAAATATAGAGGAAGACGATCAACACGAAAGCCAAAGAAAGAGGTTGAAACAGTTACTTATGAGCAAACTGCCCCGAAATTAAAGGAGGGTAAAGAAAAGAAAATTACTCATAAGCTAAAGACCGAAGATGTGACAATTAAAGCAACAACAGCTGACGGTAAAGAGGTTAAGGGAGAAACAACAATCATCGATTTAAATAGGGCATCATTTACACCAAATGAAGACGCTGAGGATATTACACTACTTGTTACAGGTAAGCGGGAAAAGACCGAGTCTATTGCTAAAATTGTTTTTGACAATACTTTAGTGGCTATAATGAGTGTGAAAAATGTTTCAATTGGATTCACCGAAACCAACGGGACACTTTTGCCGGGCTATTTGCCCTCAACTTATATGCTTGGAATGTCGAGCTATGTTCCTGATGCTGAGATGTTTGGACCTCAGTTTGCAATTCGTACTCCAACCATCCCGTTTGTTATGGGTTGGCAAGAAGATGATTTTGGCCGATGGGCAATAAATAATAATGTTGTAACTCGCGATACCACTAACATTCAGCCATTTATGCAAACACATAATCGAAGTTGGAATGTCAGAGCATCGCTCGAACCTATTCGTGATTTACGCGTGGATCTTAATTTAACACATACCTTTAGCGAAAATCAAAGTATGTACTATCGTTACGGATATGATACAATATATGGAGATGAAAGATTTATGGAGATGAATCCAGTTCAAAATGGAAGTTTTTCTATGTCCATAATATCTTGGGGAACGGCTTTTGAGCCAATTAAAGGCGATGGAGATTATGCCAGCGAAACTTTTAGGCAATTTGATGAAAATCGAATACTTGTTGCAAATAGGCTTGCTGCACAGAGACCCGATTATGATCCAACATCAGTTGATACCTACGGATTTCCTATGGGGTATGGAAAAACATCTCAAGATGTCTTAATCCCGGCATTTTTAGCGGCTTATACAAATAAATCGGCCGATGCTGTGAGTCTCGAAACTTTTCCATCTATTTTAAGCGCTTTGCCTAACTGGAGAATCACTTATGATGGATTATCTAAAATTCCGAAACTGGCCAAAATTTTCCGTTCGGTTAATTTGAATCATGTATATCGTTCCACTTTTAATATTGGCTCTTATCAATCGCGACTCTCAAATGAGTATCGAGAAGTTGATGGATTTAATACTATTAGAGACGAGCTGGAGAACTATTATTCGCGATATCAAATAAATGGAATAAGTATTACAGAACAGTTCTCGCCGTTAATTTCAATTGATGTTACCATGACCAATAGCTTTATTGCGAAACTAGAGATTAAGAAGAATAGAAATCTTAATATGAGTTTTGGTAATAATCAGCTAACCGAGTTAAAAAATGATGAATTTATTGTTGGAACAGGTTACCGTTTTAAAGATGTTGAAATAACAATAAAAAGTGGTGGTAGAGATAGAAATTTTAAAAGTGATTTGAATGTTCGTCTTGATTTTTCCATCAGAAACAGCATGACAGTCATCAGAAAACTTGAAGAGGGGTTTGATCAACCTACTGCTGGACAAAAAATAATTACAATAAAAACATCAGCAGATTATGTCCTAAGTAATAGATTTAACCTTAGATTATTTTACGATCAGGTGATAAATAAACCAACTATTGGAATTACTTATCCAACATCAAATACAAATTTTGGTGTTAGTTTGAGATTTACTCTTGCAACTTAGAAAAATTATTCTTTACTTTGGATTATTAAATTATTCTAATTATAACATTAAAAAGATAGACAATGAACTTTCCTGAAAATTTAAAGTACACCGAATCTCACGAGTGGTTACGCATCGAAGGTGATGAAGCTTATGTTGGTATTACAGAGTTTGCTGCATCTCATTTAGGCGACATCGTTTTTATTGAAATTGAAACCGAAGGCGAAGAGCTTGATAAAGGCGAATCTTTTGGTTCTATTGAAGCTGTAAAAACAGTTTCAGATTCTTATATGCCTGTTTCCGGTGAGGTTGTTGAGGTTAATGAAGCAATTCTTGATGATCCTGCACTTGTTAACAAAGATTGTTATGGTGAGGGTTGGTTGATTAAAATCAAATTAAGTAATCCTGCAGATGCTGACTCCCTTATGGATGCTGCTGCATATGCTGAGGTTGCAAAAGACTAAACAAAATATTCAAAAATAATTGTAAAAGCTCTTTCTCAAAAGGGCTTTTTATTTCTTAACTTATCATTATTAAATGAAAGACAGGTTAGTTTATGCTGTAATATTATCGGGTGGATCCGGTAATCGCTTTGGTAATGATATGCCAAAACAGTTTGCAGATGTTTATGGCAAAACAATTTTGGAGTATTGCATTCAAAATTTTAATAATCATAAAAGTATAGATAAAATAATTATTGTAAGTAATCCTGAGCATTTGCAGCGAACGATGCAAATTGCAAACGCAAATAAGTATAAAAAGATCTGTGCTATAGTAGAGGGAGGAGCTACAAGAGGAGAGTCTTCGTTTATTGGGTTGAAAGAAATTTTTAAGGCTGAAGAAAATCACTTACAAATAAAAGTACTTATTCAGGATGCAGTTAGACCTAACACAAAATCTACAATTATAGATAGAGTGCTTAGCGCTCTTGAGAATAATAATGCGGTTTCTGTTGCAGTACCAACGACTGATACGATATATATTGCTGATGAGAATAATTGTCTTGAGGCTATTCCTGATAGATCGAAGTTATATAAAGCTCAAACACCTCAGGGCTTTGACTTTAACTTAATATATAATTCTTATTTGGAGTTAGAAAAAGTCAATAGGTTTAAGCAAACAGACGACTGTAGTATAATTCACAAAGTTATGCCTGACGAAAAAATAGAAATTATCGAAGGTGACAACAATAATATTAAAATTACTTTTACAGAAGACCTCGAACACTTTAGACAGATTCTTAAACTAAAGTAGGAGAATAAACACTATGCTTAAATATTTGATCTAAGCATAGTGTTTTATTTATTGAACTACAGTTACAATTCCACAATACTTTGTTCCATTAAATAAGTCAACAGTATAAATATATGATCCTGTCGGTACAATGTTGCCATTCCATGTTCCATCCCAAGGATCGCCCGAACCATAACCTTCAAAAACTAATTGTCCCCATCTGTTAAAAACTTGTATAAGTGCCCATGGGAAAATCTCTATGTTCTCAATTATCCAAGTGTCATTAGTGCCATCATTGTTTGGAGTGAATGCGTTTGGAATCGCAATACAATCTACGTCAGTATCAGTAAGTTTTATTGCCTCTGTTGCTTGCATACATCCATTGCTATCTGTAATAGTAAAGGTATATGTGCCTTGCATCAATCCGGATATATACTCAATCGATGCTGTTTGATCTCCCCACTGATATATATATGGTGGGTGACCGCCAATTACGGTGATTTCGATGTATCCATCATCATTTCCTATGCAACTAGGATCTATAGTAAAGTAGGAGTAGTCTATTTCTTCGGGTTGTGTAATTGTTGCTACCGTATCAATCTTACATCCCTGTGTGTCACTAACGGTAATTGAGTATTCTCCAACACTTAGATTGCTTGCCGAACTTCCTGCAAAGTTATTTCCATTATAAGTCCAAGAGTATGTGAAAGGCGGGGTACCTCCAATTGCATTAACCTCAATCGAGCCATCACGATACCCATAACAGCTAATATTCTTGATTAGCAAGTCAAGAGATATTGGATTTGCTGTTCCCACAGAGTATGTTTCGGAAATAGTACAGCTATTTGCATCAGTTACGGTTAAGCTATAGTTTCCAGGACTTATTCCCGAAATACTTAGTCCGTTTGTGCCTGTGCTCCAATTTATTAGATACGATGGGGTACCACCATTTACCTGAACTGTTATGGCTCCAGTTTCATCACCTGCACAACCAACACTTGTGATGTTTTCCACAACATTTATTTGTGGGACATTGTCGATATCATAGGAATTATTCCCTGTACAACCCCAATCGTCAATAATGGTAACTTCATAATGACCCGGTGAAAGATGATTGTTGTATTCAGTATTCGTACCATTAGACCAAAGGTAACTTAGCGGATTTGTTCCATTATTGCTGTAACCTTGTAAGATTGCTTCATTTGAGTTATAACAGAGAATTCCTTGAACTTCATGTATGTTTGTGTGAATATTTCCTACTAGTCCAACGCTTAGGTTTTGGTATTGTTGGCAGTTGTTTGCATCTGTTATTGTAATAAAATATTCTCCTGCTGCAAGATTGTTGCAACTAGTTGTTGTGTTGCCATTTGACCAAGCGTATGAGTAGGGAGATACTCCTCCATTAACTAAAATTGATGCAGATCCAAGACTATGTGTACAAACTACGTCTGTGTGATTTGTTGTTGATGTTATTGCTGTTGGTTCTGCAATTGTTGCCGAAGAAGTTGTACTACAACCATTTGCATCGGTTATTGTAACTTGATAATCTCCTGCCGACAAATGATTTGCTGTAGATATAGGCGTTTGAGAAGGATTGTTCCATAAGAATGTATATGGTTCTGTTCCTCCGCTAACACTAACCGTTGCAGATCCGTTATTTTCACCATTACATGATACGTCGGTTGAGCTTGATATTACAGAGACTATTTCATCTGGCTGAGATATTGTAACACCTGTAGTTTCGCTACATCCATTGTTGTCGGTTATTGTCACATTATAATCTCCGGCTTCAAGGTTAGTAATGTATGATGTTGTACTATTTAAATCGTCATCCCAGATATAGGTATATGGGGGAGTGCCTCCGGAAACTCCGGATTGAACACTTCCATTACTATATCCATAACAATCTGCATTACTGCTTGAGCTAATAAACACGTTAAGTTCTGATGGAGATATTATGTTTACGCTACCTGATTTATCACAACCCCATGAATCAGTAACAGTTACACTATATAACCCGGAGCTAAGATTGCTGATATTTGTTGTCGTTGATGATAATGGATCGTCCCATTGGTAACTGTATGGTGGGACTCCCCCGATTGTAGAAACACTTGCCTGCCCGGTGTTTTCGCCGAAACAAATTAAATTTTGACCGGTAACTTCAAGTTGGAGAGGCTCGCTTACCTCAACAATCATACTTCCAACTCCTGTACAACCGTTTGCATCTATATATGTATATGTTATTTCATGAGTGCCCGGTCCGGCATTTATAGGAATGAATTTGTTATTTAGAACTCCCGGTCCCTCAAATGTACCTCCTGGAGGATTTCCAATAAGATTCTCAGCGTCATCGTCAAGACAAAACTCATTGTCTGGCAGATTTATGCTTACAGATGGACTCTCAATAACCGTTACATTTGTCTGCGTATCGTCTGAACATCCATAAATGTTGGTAACATCGTAAACTATAGTATGAATTCCAGGACCTGCATCAGCTGGATTGAAAACAAAGTTGTCAATTCCCGGGCCACTTAAATTGCCTCCTGGAGGACTTGTCGTAACAACAACAAATGCATCCCCTTCACAATAGGTAGAGCCAAGATTTGAAATAATTGCAACAGGATTTGGATTAACAGTTATTTGTGTTGATGCATTTGATGTGCAAGCACCATTGTTAAATGTGTAATCAATAGTAAACGTGCCAACTCCTGAGATAGAAGGATCAAATGTTCCGTTTATCGGATCTGAAATACCCTGACCACTCCATTGTCCTCCTGCAATACTAGCATTTAGATTGACGGAATTGTCGTTGGCGCAGAAAGGACCAGCAGGTGTGATATTTACAGGAATATAATCATCTACAATAATGGTGATGTTGTCAATATCTGAACATGTACCATTAATTATCTCATACGTAATTAAATGATTTCCTTGTCCTGCTATTGTAGGGTTAAATTGGTTTCCAATTACTGATGTCCCTGACCAAGTTCCTCCAATTTCAACTGAAGATAAGGTTATTGGAGCACTGTTCTCACAAACTGGGTCAACAGGATTTATTGTTGCGTCCGGCATTGCATCAACATGTATTGTTTGAGTGTCAGAATTAGAACAAGCACCGTTATTAACAATGTATGTTATGAGATGATCTCCACTACCTGCGAGGCTAGGATCAAAAGTATTGCCCATCACGCCAGTTCCTGACCACATCCCTCCTGGTGTTGCAGCAGTTAAAATAATTGCAGGATCTGTTTCGCATAATGGACCAGCATTTGTTATCGTCGCATCCGGAATAGCATCTACAGAAATGTAAATTGTGTCAGAATCTTCACAAGTTCCACTTTCTAAGTGATAAATAATTTCATGATAACCTGCACCTGCTAAAGATGGATTATATGCCCCTGAATTTGGGTTACTTATGCCTTGTCCAGACCAAATACCCCCAGATTGTATAGAATTTAGTACAAATGGAGCTGCATCAATACACAAATTGCCTGGATTGCTCAAAATTGTTGCATCAACAGCTGGGTCAACTTGATAAATATGTAAATCTGTAGATTCACAAGCTCCGTTTATAATCGTATATGTCATTGTGTTATCGCCACTTTCAACTAATGAAGGGTCTAGAATACCAGTTATTGGGTCAATAATTCCTTGTCCTGCCCATATTCCTCCAGGATTTGCAGCATGTAGAGTTATTGGATCACCTGTTTGACATAATGCGTCAATTGGAGTTATTGTTGGGTCTATAAATTCATCAACATGTATTGTAAATGAATCGTTATCTGAGCATACACCGTTTATGATTTCATAATTTATTACGAAATCTCCCGGACCGGAAAATAATGGAGAAAATTGACCGGTTGCAGGATTGGTAATACCCGTTCCACTCCACGTGCCTCCAGGACTAACCGCACTAAGATATGCAAATTCAAAGTCTTGGCAGTATGGTCCTGCAGGTGTAATACTTGCATCGGGTATTGTATCAACATGGATAGTTATTTGATCAGAATCAGAGCAAGCTCCATTGACAATTTGGTAGTTGATTGTATGATTTCCTTGTCCTGCTAGTATTGGGTCGAACGTGTTTCCTACTACAAAGTTACCAGTCCAGATTCCGCCAGGATTGATAGAAGTTAATGTAACCAATCCATTGTCTTCGCAAATAGGTGCTATAGGATTTATTGTTGCATCTACAAATTCGTCAACATGTATAGTAATTTGATCTGTATCGGAACAAGCCCCTACTCCAACAATGTATGTGATTAGGTTGTCTCCTATTACTGCTGCTGAAGGTGTAAATATCCCAGCAATTGCGTCGGTGATTCCATTTCCCGACCATGTGCCACCACCTGTTATAGCAGTTAGATTAACAGATATATCGTTCTCACAAAATAGTCCTATAGGTGTAATAGTTGCATCAACAGAACCATGAACTACCATTATTTCTGTATCAGAATCAGAACAAGCTCCATTTACAATATCGTATTGAATAATATGGTCACCGGCTAAAGCAATATTTGGATCAAATGTATTTCCAACA
>JAFGVU010000255.1 GCA_016937855.1 Bacteroidales bacterium
ATACAAAAAAGTAAATTGTTTGTTTTTATTGCATTAAGTTGCATAATCATCTCTGGTTTTTTATTGCAGAGTTGTGAGGAAGAGGATATTTTAGAAATGAATCATAAAGTAACTAAAGATGAAGTAATCAACCTCGCAAATAAATATGGATTACCAATTGAATTCACTGAGGAGATAAGTGCACAGAACACTTCTACTCATAGTCTTCAAGAACTTGACAGAATTTTTGCTTCCTATAAAGAAAGCAGAGAGAAAGCATTTGAAAATAAATTCATAATGATTCAAAAAAAAGATGAATTTGTTTTTCAAACAATAAGAAAGGAAAATAGAAATTTAGGATCAATTCGTTTAAAATCTGGTGATGTAGAAGGCGGAATGTGGAGTGAAGATGCTTGGTATTATGACTTAACATGGCTGGATGTTGATGTTAGTTGGCAAGATACTGGAGACGCATTAAATATTAATATCTCATCAAGTTATAATGGCGTAAGTATTTATGAATATGCACAAGATAATTTTACTTATAGCACATCAGGTGACACAATATTTTTTGATGTAACTGGGAATCAGAGCATGACAATAGGCTTTGAAAATTTTGGAATTCATTTTACTGATGATGTGAATGCTTCTGGTTGGGTAAACACATCAACTGGTGAAGGGGTACTAACTATTGACAAATCAGATTATTGGTTTTAAAGCAAGTGATATGTTATTACAAATTTTTAATAAACCAGCATTTATTGAGATATCAGTTGTAATAATTGCAATTTTGGGAATTATACTCGTCTTAAAAGACAAAAAATTATCACCATTAGCAAAAATCTTGTGGCTGATTTTCGTTCTTTTATTCAATTTTATTGCTGTTATCTGTTATTTGATATGGAAAAAAATGGACAAAAAGGAAATAAATTGTTCAAATTCCTAATTCTATTATTTTTTACAGGAAGTGAGAAATGCACTTCCGGTAAATTTGTAAATGCCACCAATACACCAAGCTTTACAATTGAAACGAGCGTCATTAAGACCTTAAATACATTCGCTGATGATTATATGCGAGCTCCCCCGAAAAATCGGGGCAAGCTATGAGTTGCCTAAGACAAATATTTAAATATAAACGAATGAATACAAGTTAAAAAGCCCTTAGTTGAATTCTTAACCGAAGACCAGTAATTTAAGAAAACCGGAAGCGAGTAAAAAAAAGAAGCCCCCAACTCCCGAAAGCCGAAACATTTCGAAAATGGAGACTTCAAATTAATGTATAATCATGGAGGCCTAAAAATAGCGAATAGAAAGACCTCCAGAAACTTTGTAAAGTTATGATACAAAAAAGTAAATTGTTTGTTTTTATTGCATTAAGTTGCATAACAATCTCTGGTTTTTTATTGCAGAGCTGTGAAAATGATGATTATTCTTTTTATGATGTTAAAGAAAAAAAGGAAGTAATAATCGAAGATAATAATTTTGAGAATCTATACCAAACAAATAGTGAAATACTGTATGCGGTATCATTACTTGATATCAGTATGAAAAATGAAATTATTAATTTGGCTAATTCGTATAATACTACGGGTAAATTAGATACTGCATATGCTCAATCGCTGATAAACACGATAATAACAATGTCCGGATATGACATAATTGAAGGTGTTGAAAACTCAAAATTCTATTATCAGCAATTAGATGAAAAATACAGTTATTCTTCAATTTCGGAAACAGAACAATCAGAAATGCTTAAAAAGGTATTAATGGACAATCGTTTTAACTCTTCGCATATATTGTCATCAGCAATAGAGGTAAATAATAATCATGACATGCAAGTACCCAGATTAAAAAGTGGTAACATGGAAAGTAATATGGAAGAGTGTCGAACTAATTGTACAAATGACTATTTAAGTTCTATAAATGATTGTGCTGTGGCTGCTTTAGTTGGAGCAGCAATAGCTGTTGTTTCAGCTGCTCCTTCAGCTGGTATCGGATCTCTTTTAGCAATAATAGCAACAGTTATAGGAACAGATATGTGTCTTGATTCTGCTGAAAACGCTTATAATGTTTGTATTCAACTATGCGACCTATCTAATCAGTTATTATGAAAAATATCACTAATCAATTTTTTTGCCGCTCATTTCTTTTATTTGTTTTCTATGCTTTAGCTGTAGGGGTATATGGAGAGCTCTCAAAACTTTTTACATTTTTTTCAAATACGCATATATTGTTATCTTTTGGAGTTCTTTTAGTTCTATTTCTAATATTCGTAATACAACTAATCTCCGTGAAAATAAGGCATAAAGATCAGAATATAAGTTTTGGTAAAATTATTCCTCTGCAAAAAGATACCTTTTTTATTGATCATTTTGAATATGAATTAATCGAGAAAATACGAAAGAAATTAAGAGCTTCGAAGGTAACTCGCACTAATATGACGAGTGAAACATGGAGGTATTCATTTTATATAAAAAACGCCTTGCCTCATTCTAAGGTTATTGTTTCTATAACAAAACATAATGTATCTAAATATAAGGCAGATGTAAGAAGTCATCCGGTTTTCCCTTTTGTTTTGTTTGATTTTGGTTGGAGTCGTAGAAACATATTAGTAGTACGAAAGGTGTTGGTATGCTGATTCTTTTTTCTGATTAAAATGAGTCAACATTAAAATTAGAAAAATGAAATAGAGCAATGTCTCAAGGCTAAAAAGTGCTACTAATGAGGACGGTTAATAGTTTTACGCAGAATAATTTTAGTGAAAATGAAACATTTAACAACGAAAACATCGAACAAGAATCTGTTAAAAAGAAGTATTTTTCAATGGTTCTTAATAGGAATATTTTTTGCAATAGGCAGAAACAAAGAGGTTTTGGATTATTTTATGACAACAGAGACTGTAATACAAATTTTATTCTTCACGATTGTTGGAGGTGCGCTTTTTTTCTGGGGAACAAGCAAAATAATAACCAAAAAAAGGGAGGGAAGTTCAAATCCACAAAATGAATAAAAATAAGCAAATTATCTTGTTATGTATTGTATTCTTTACCGGAAGTGTATTCATCACTTCCGGTAAATTTGTCAATGCCACCAATACCCCGAAACTTTACTTTGTTATTGCAACATTACTGGTTGTAGTGGCTATAAATGCAATACACACAAAAAAGATAAACCCCGGAATTTTATCAAGTAAAGCAACCCTTTGGGGCATAAGCTTTATTTGTTTTATGCAGGCATGTTACGGGCTATGCCAGTTTGCAGGTTGGCTCCCGTCAAATCATTCCAAATTTGCAATTACAGGTAGTTTTGATAACCCGGCAGGGTTTGCATCGGTTTTGGCAATTGGTTTCCCAATAGGCCTGTTTTTACTTTCAAAAGCAAAAAATGTTGCGAAATATTTGGCAAGTATAATATTGTTGGTGCTTGCAATTGCAGTCTTTTTTTCCGAGTCACGTACAGGAATGCTATCAATATTAATATCATCTATAGTTTTCGTGCTATTTCAAGCTAAGGTGGTGGGTAAATTCCGGCAATTTAGATATTGTAAACTATTGACAATTGTAATGATGATTTGTTTATTGTCTGGTGCTTACATTTTATATCTTCAAAAAAAAGACTCAGCAAATGGCCGGCTATTAATATGGAAGGTGTCGGCTAAAATGATAAGGGACAAACCTATTTTAGGGCACGGATATGGTGCTTTTCAGGCAGATTATATGGATTACCAGGCAGCGTATTTTAAAAACAACCCTGGTTCAAACTTTGCCCAACTGGCCGATAATGTAAAACACCCTTTTAACGAATTTATAAAAGTTGCCGTTGAGTTCGGATTAATTGGGCTGGCCATTATCCTTTCAATTATTTTGTTTGTTTTATGGAAGCTAATAAAATCAGAGCATGAAAAGAGCGGGCTTGTTTTAAGCGGGCTGGTATCTTTTCTTGTATTTGCCTGTTTTTCGTATCCCTTGCAATATGTGGCAGTTTGGGTATTGCTTGCATTCTATATTTTAATGTTTTTACCATCAAAAGAAATCAGTATAAATAATACTCCCATCATAGTTATTGCAAGAGGATTGATATTTATTGTATGTGTTTTATGCTTGTTTTATACCTGTAAACAGGTAAATGCAGAAATGAAATGGAAAACCATTGCAATGAATTCATTGAGGGGAGATACCGAAAAAATGCTGCCTGAATACGAAAAGTTGTATTCAAAATCGCTAAAACAGAACCCGTTCTTTTTATATAATTATGGTGCAGAACTGAATGTTGCAGGCAAATTTAATACAAGCATCAAAATCCTAACTGAATGCAAAAAGCGGTTTAATGACTACGATTTACAAATGCTTCTGGCTGACAATTATTACAAAAAAGGCAAAGTTGAACGGGCAATCGAGGTATATAAGTATGCCTCGAACATGGTTCCTTGTCGATTTTTGCCATTATACAATCAATTCGAAATATACAAAGAAACAGCCCAATACAGCAATGCGGCAAAGTGTGCAAATGATATAATCAACAAGAAGATAAAGGTTCCATCATATACAATTCGTTCAATTAAAGCTCAGGCAGAAAGTTTTCTGAATGAAACGAGCATGGTTAGGAATTTTTAATCACAACCGCCTATGACTTAAGCGAGTTCCCCCGAAAAATCGGGGCAGGCTATGAGTCGCAATTGAAAATAAAAGATTTAGACGAATCGTTAGTTTGCAGAAGTTAGTATTTCATCCAATGATTTAGTTTTTTTTAGATGAAACTGATTGGGTTAATTTAATAT
>JAFGVU010000256.1 GCA_016937855.1 Bacteroidales bacterium
AATCCTTGCAGAATCTTGACTTTACATTGTCTGCAATATTTGATCTTTGGTTCAAAATATGTGGGGCAATGTAAACGTCAATAAAAAAATCTCTTTAACAGACAACCGGGAGACAATTTTTTAGTCTATACAATGAAAAACGGGATAAAATCAAAAGAAATGAAAAAAAAATGTACTTTTTCCTGCTTTTTCCTTAATTTTAAGTAGTATTTTTTTAAATTTGCTGAATTAATATAGCATAAAAACACACATATAATATGAGAAAGTTAATTTCAGGACTCATTTTCTTATCGTTTCTTGTAACCTCTGGTAGTCTTTTTGCTCAAGCAGATTGTGCAAATGCAGTTGATATTCCGATTGAAGTTTATGGTACTTGCGGCGATATGGCATTTACAAATGTAGATTTAGAAGGGGCTGTGCCTTCAACAGATGCTCCTGCACCAACTTGTGGTAGCTTTAGTGGCGCAACTAATGATATGTGGTATCGTTTTACTGTTCCTGCAGGTGTTACCGAAATGGCCTTTCATGCATTTGATGCACCCACAGCAATGTTTGCAGTTCCTCCATTATTGCCAGGAGCTCCTGCATTTGGGCCTGGTATGGCTGTATATAGAGGTTCGTGTGGTAGTCTGACACTGTTAGATTGTTTTAATGAATCTGATGGATTTTTGCAAAACGCCGAGATTAGATGGGAAACAATTTCTGGTCTTGTGCCAGGTGAAACATTATATGTAAGATTATGGGAAGAAGATAATGATGTTACTTCTTTCTTTTTTGCAGCCTCTGTTATTACATCATTGCCAGAATCAGATTGTGCTAATCCTCCTGCACTGTCAAGTGCTGGGTGTAATATTTTGGCACCAGCTGGAACTATTCAGGCTCCCGAAACATGTAGTTGGACTTCAACAGACAATGTTGTTTTTTACTCTTTTGAAGTATTACCAACCGACCCTCAACCAGTAGTAATTGAAATAGAATATGGACAATGTTGGGCGAATGATGTTGATGGGTTGATCCCTCAGGAGCCGACGATTCAGTTTGCTGTCTATGATTGGAATGGAGTGGATTGTACAGATATTGGGGGGAGCCCATCCAGTACACCTCCAAATAATACTTCCTATCAAGGTTGTGAGTCGGGAACAGGCACAGTAATATATTCTCAAAATCTACCCGCTGGACAATATGTCTTGGCAATGGATGGGTTCAGCTATGAAGCTGGAACTTCACTTTGTACTTTTGGTATTGCTGCATCTTTTCTTGAGCCTGACCCTGCAGAACTCGACGTTACTCTTACAACCGTTGATGTTGGCTGTGGACAACAAGGTTCTGCTACAATTACAATTAACTCATCATGTGGTGGAGCACCAACTGTTGAATGGAGTTCATCTGCTAATACAGGCCTAACCGAAACTCCTTTAGCCGCAGGAAATTATACTGTTACGGTTACCGATGATGATCCAACTTGTGGCGATACTGTTATAAATTTTACAATTGCCGATAATGGTGCTTTTGCCGTAGCCATAACTCCTAATGGTAATCCTTGTGCAGGTCCGGTAACTTTAACTGCTCAGGTAATGGGAGCCAACCCCGGAGATGTTACCTTCCAGTGGGACGATGCCGCAAATAGCACAGGACAAAGTATTGTTGTAACCGACGGTACATATTCCGTAACAGCAACTTATGGTACTTGTATTGATAATGATAGTTATACTGTTGTAAGTGGAGACTTTGATTTTAACGTGGTTTATACAGCTGCAATCTGCGAAGGTGGAACAGGAAGTGCAGGTATAAATATTATTGAAGGAACAGGTCCATATCAATACGAATGGTCAACAGGGTCTATTGCCCCTGGTATTACAATTACAAGTGGAGGAAATTACGGAGTAACCGTAACGGACTTGCATAGTGCTTGCCAAGACTCGCGTAGCTTTTCTGTTTCGGTAAATCCTGCTGTTGATGTGCTTATCGATTATGCAGATATTACTTGTAATGGTAGAGTTGACGGATGGGCAACTGCAATTCCATCGGGCGGAACTCCTGGTTATGAATATATGTGGTCAACTTTTATGCCTACCGAAACAATTTCCGATTTGATTTCAGGAAATTATGCAGTTACTGTTACAGATGCAAATGGTTGTACCGGTTCTGCAACAGTATTTATTGCCGAGCCTCCTCAATTTTATTATTCCATTACACCAAGTACTGGAATTTGTCGTGGCGAACAAACTGATTTGCAAGTTACTGCAACAGGTGGTGTAGAACCATATCTTTATGATTGGAGTGATAGTCCCGGAATAAATACTGACTTTAGAACAGTTAGCCCTGAAACGACAACAACATATGTCGTTACTGTTGTCGATGCTAATGGGTGTGAATATCCACCTCAAAGTTCAACAGTTACAGTTAGCCAACCAATAATAATTGATGTAAGTACTGTTGATGTTTTATGTCACGGAGAGTGTACCGGAACAGCAACACTAGATATTACTGGAGGTATTGCTCCATTTACTTACTCCTGGGAAAGTACTACCGACTTTATACAAAATCTTTGTGATGGCGAATATTCTGTAACTATTACTGACTTGTATGATTGTGTTGGTTCTGCAGATTTTGAAATTACTGAACCAGACACAATATATCTCACAACATATTCTGGCCCGGCTACTTGTTTTGGTTACACCGATGGATACGTTGAAGTTGATGTTATTGGTGGAGTGCCTTTTTCAAACGAGTTTGGCGAATTCTATAACTATCAATGGTCAGATGGAAGTACGCAAGACTCATTGGCTATTGGTTTTGGTATGCATACTGTTACTGTTACTGATGCTAATGGATGTGATCATACTGCAACTGCTTTTGTAAATCAGCCCGATGCAGTTTATGTTACTCCAGCTTGGGGAGGAACAATTTGTATAGGCGAATCTTTTACAACATTTGTAAATGCTACCGGAGGTTTGGGCCCATACAATTTCGTTTGGACAGGAACAGACGAAACAACAATGTATGGAAATTCCTTAACAGTTGATCCTATAGAGACAACGTCATATCAATTGATTACAACTGACGACCGGGGTTGTTTTGGACCTCCTCAAACCATTACTGTTAATGTTAATCCAGTTATTACAATAGTTAATACTAGTGTTAGTCCCGGAGATATTTGTATTGGAGAGTCTGTTTATGTTGAAATGGATATGCAGGGCGGAAATGGTGGACCTTACACTATTGATCGACTTGATGGCGGAATTGTAAACATGCCTTATACTTTCTATCCTGTTGAGTCGGGTTATTATGCTTTTGAGGTTAGCGACAATTGTGGATCTCCAACTGACAAAGATTCAATTTATGTTACAGTTCATCCAAAACCACAAGTTGCATTTTTTGCCGATAAAACAGCTTCTTGCCCTCCAGGTTTATTCCAGTTTACCGAAACAACACCGGATCAGGGACAAACCTATCTTTGGGATTTTGGCGACGGAGGTTTTTCAGTGCAAAAAAATCCTGTACATACTTATTCCGAAACAGGTACTTATGATGTGTCGCTTACAGCATGGTCGGAGTATGGTTGCGAAAGGGTTAGAGAGTATGAGAATATGATAACAATTTATCCTGAACCACGTGCAGATTTTGCCGGTACTCCCGAAATAGTTTCCATTTTTAACCCAATGGTCGAGTTTGTTAATTATTCCGAAGGTGGACACACTTATTTCTGGGATTTTGGTGATGGTTCGACTACATTATGGACAAATATGCCTCAGGTTCATTTTTACAACGATTTAGGAGAGTATCAGATTCTGATGATTGCTAAAAACCAGTTTGAGTGTCGCGATACCGCTTATAAAACTATTAGGGTAAAAGATGAATTTACATTTTATGCTCCAGATGCATTTACTCCAAACGGCGATGGTCTTAATGATGTATTCTATGTTATAGGTCATGGTATTGATGCAAGTCAGTTTTATCTTGTGATTTACGACAGATTTGGTAGCAAAGTGTTTGAAACAGAAACATTTGACGAAGAAAGACCTTATCGCATGGCTTGGGACGGTTCGCATAACGGAAGTGTTATGAAAGGCGACCCTATTCTTACAAATGGAATGTATAGATGGTATTGCTCTTTTGTTGATTTAAATGGTAAACCGCGCGAAGAAAGTGGTACTGTAACGCTAATAAGATAACAAATTATTCAAAAATATTATTGCAAATAAAATAAGAATGATTTTTAATCGTTTATCCTAAAATTTGATTTGTGGTGAAGATAAATAGAATTATAGTAATCATAGGATTGACGATGGGTTTTTTAATATTGTTGATACTTAGCTCGTGCAATAAAAACGGTTTTACAAACAATCCTGAAGATTTACTAGAGTTTTCGACCGACACTGTGCAGTTTGATACTATTTTTACAAATATCGGAAGTGCAACAAATTATTTTGTGGTTAGGAACTCAAATCAGTCTCAAGCAATTAAGATCGACAGAATATTTTTAGGTGGAGAAGCAAATAGCAAATATCGTCTAAATATTAATGGATTTTCAACAAATAATTTCACCGATTTAGAGCTTCCACCGGGCGATTCGATTTTTATCTTTGTTGAAGTAACAATCGATCCGAATCGTGACGAAATGATCGAAGAAGATTCTGTTGTTTTTATCTCAAATGGGAATACGCAGAATGTTAAACTAATTTCCTATGGTCAGGATGTAACATTAATTAATGGTCAATACTTAAGAAATGACACTACTTGGACATCAAATAAACCGGTTTTGATTTACAACTCTGCACTTGTTGATACCATGGTAACATTAACTATTAATGCTGGTACAAATGTGTACTTTCATCGTGGGTCGAGTCTATTTGTTAAAGGAACAATTATTGTTAATGGTCAAAAAGACAATATTGTAACATTTACAGGCGACAGGCTCGAAGATTATTACAGCGAAACCGCCGGACAATGGGGAGCATTCTTGCAAGATAATAATGGAAATACTACCGGAATTTTTGGAGGAATACATCTTTTGGCAGGTTCCAGATATAATGAAATGCATTATGCCGATATTAAGAACAGTATCATTGGTTTGCAAGTTGATTCGTGTGTAACTCCCGGGACACCAACGGTGATTTTAAAAAATTCAAACATCGAAAATTCAAAAATTATTGGCTTGTATGCTTTGGGTGCTCATATCGAAGCCGAGAATTGTGTGTTTGCAAATAGCGGACAATATAATTTGGCAATCTTTATTGGTGGCGAATATTCTTTTATTCATTGCACTATGGCAAATTATTGGATTGGTAACCGACAAACGCCTCAGTTGGTGCTTAATAATTATTACACTTATGATATTGGAGCAGGTACACAGGTTTCATATCGCGATTTAAAAGATGCATATTTTGGCAACTGTATTATCTATGGTTCACGTGAAGATGAAATTGTTCTTGATCTTGCAGAGGGAGCATTAGCCAACTTTAGATTTGATAATTGTTTAATTAAATCCAAAGAATTTGAGGATATAACAGGATCTGATTTCTTTATTGATAATATTTGGAACGAAAATCCAAGATTCCTTGAAACTTCTTCGCCTTTCGACTATCGTTTAGACACACTTTCGCCGGCTAAGGACATGGGTAATATTACAATTGGTAATCTCGTACCAAACGATCAGGATGGAAATAGTCGAGTATCTGATATTAAACCTGATTTAGGAGCTTTCGAACGGCAGGAATAATTTTCATATTTCAGTAAATTCGAAAAAAAATACTATTTTTGAAAAAAAATCTTTATGAAAACCTCATTAAAGCTTAGTTTTTTATCGTTGATAGTAGTTTTTGTTGTTGTCATTTCTTGTAAAAGCAATAAAAACTTATCAGATAATCCTCAGAATCAAATTGAGTCGCGTTCAGAGTATAGAATAATGTTTTATAATGTCGAAAATCTTTTTGACACCCAGGACGATCCTGAAAAACGAGACGAGGAATTTTTACCCGAAGGAGACAGATTTTGGTCAGATTATCGCTATAATCAAAAACTTAGCAATATTTATAAGGTAATTGTTGGAGTTGGTGGTTGGGATTTACCTCCAATTGTTGGTCTTTGTGAACTTGAAAACAGACAGGTATTGGAAGATTTGCTTTCTCGAACACCTCTATATAAATCTGATTATAAGATTATTCATTACGAATCTCCCGATAGGAGAGGTATAGATGTGGGTCTGCTTTATCGAACCGAATATTTTACCCCAATTTCTCATCATCCAATTAGAGTTGTGTGGCCAAAAAGTATTGGTACAGGAACCACTCGCGATATTTTATATGTTACAGGAACAACCAACGCTAGCGATACTTTGCATGTTTTTGTAAATCATTGGCCTTCGAGATGGGGTGGTCAGATGGAAACTGAAGAAAAACGTATGCATGTTGCAAATCTTGTGCGTAAAGCCACTGATTCAATTTTTAGAGTAAATCCTTATGCTAATATAATTATAATGGGAGATTTAAATGATCATCCTACCGACAGAAGTGTTTTAGAGACCTTAAAAGCACAAACAGAGTATGATGACATAAAGCCAAAAAAGCTTTATAACTTGTCGTATTATCTCGAACACGAAAAGAAGCTGGGAACACATAAATATAATGGACAATGGGGCATACTCGATCAAATTATTGTTAGTTCAGGCGTAATGGATACAACATCAACCATTTACACAACTCTTGAGGATGCACATATTTATAATGCTGATTTCTTATTAGAACCCGACGACAAATTCCCCGGACAAAGAGTTAACAGAACTTATATTGGGTTTAAATTTCATGGCGGATACAGCGATCACCTTCCAGTTTTCCTGGATTTGCGAAGAAAAGAATAGTTAATTTAGCTTCATTTCTTGAAAATAAAATATACTGCAAGAACTAAAAAAACAAATCCAATAATATGATTTGTTCTAAACTGCTCCGTTTTGAAGAATACCAATGAGAAAACCACAAAAACTATGAGTGTTATTACTTCTTGTAATACTTTTAACTCAACGAGTGAAAATGGCCCACCATTGCCTTTGTAGCCAATTCTATTTGCAGGAACCTGAAAAAAATACTCAAATAAAGCAATTCCCCAACTAATCAAAACGATAGAAACTAAAGACAATTTAGCAAACCATGGAAACTCCTTAAACTTTAAGTGACCATACCAAGCAAAAGTCATAAAGGTGTTCGATAAGATCAACAAGATAATTGTATAAATCGATTTCATTTTCGCTCTAACTTGAATATTTATATCAATTCCTCTGCTTTTTTAACAGCATCGTTAAAATTATCAAATATGTTTGCTTTGCCCACAAGGAAACTAATACGAGCTTTATCTAGTTCTTTTCTTACTCCTGGTTGAACACCTGAAAGGATTATCTTTTTGTTTCCCGATTTTAACTGTTTTAATACTTCTTTAAAGTTGTGAACTCCGGTTGAGTCAATAAACGGAACATGTCGCATTCTGATAATTAATATTTTTGTAGAGGATGCATGATTTTTAAGTACTTCGCTATAGTGTTTTGCTGCGCCAAAGAAGAATGGTCCACTAATCTCATAAACTTCAATTCCATGCGAAAGAGTGCCGTAGTTTTCCATGATCTCGGTATCTTTATCTTTTAACACTGCCTGACCGTTGTCAGCCATTCTCTTCATAAATAATATTGCCGAAAGAACCACACCAATTTGAATAGCCACTGTAAGATCTACAAATACTGTAAGCAAGAAAGTTGTTAAAAGAATAATAATATCGAAAGGCGACCCTTTTAAAATAGAACGAAACGATCTCCACTCACTCATATTGTACGATACAATTATTAGTATTCCAGCTAAACACGACATAGGAATTAATTTGGCAAATCTTCCAAAGAATAACATTATAAGTAATAAGGTTACAGCATGAATTATTCCTGCAATGGGAGTTCTCCCACCATTTTTTATATTTGTTGCAGTACGGGCAATTGCTCCGGTAGCTGGTATTCCACCAAAAAATGGTGTTACAATATTTGCAATCCCCTGAGCGATTAGCTCTGTGTTGCTGCGATGATTGCTTCCAATCATACCATCGGCAACAACAGCAGACAGCAAAGATTCAATTGCGCCTAGCAAGGCAATTGTAAGAGCAGGCGCTAAATAAACTCCTAAGTTTGCGAAATCTATGGTAGGAGTAGTAAAGCTAAAACTACCTTTTATTTCTCCAAAGAGTGTTTCGATGGTTGTAACAGGGAGTTTAAAAATAGCGACAGCAGCAGTCATCAAAATAATAGCCACAAATGTCCCTGGGATTTTATTAGTGATTTTCGAAAATAATTGAGCTATTAGAATTGTGCCCGCTGTAATTGCCAACGAGATATAATTAATGGTGTCGATTGATTTATAATAAATCACCCATTTGTCGGCAAATGAGGCTGGTAACGTGCCTGTGTCTAACCCAAGAGCATCTTTTATTTGTGTCGAGAATATTACTAGTGCAATTCCGCTCGTAAACCCAACAATTAGCGGATGAGGAATAAACTTAAGGAGTGACCCGAGTTTGAGTAATCCAAAGGCTACAAGCATTATTCCCGCAAGAATTGTAGAGATAATCAGACCATCAATCCCATACTGAGAAACTATTCCAAAAACAATTACGATAAACGCTCCAGTTGGACCGCCAATCTGGACTCTGCTACCACCCAAAAATGAAATCAAGAAACCTGCAATTACCGCAGTTATCAGACCTTTTTCGGGAGAAACGCCCGATGCTACTGCAAAAGCAATTGCCAATGGTAATGCAACAATCCCAACAATTATTCCTGCGAATAAGTCTTTAGTAAACTGTTTTTTGGAATACCCATTTTTTATGATGGTAAACAGTTTAGGTCTGAAAATGTCTTTCATCTTAAAAAGTAAATAAATAATTAGTAACGAAATAATTATGCTGTTAAAAGCGGATGCAAAAGTATAAAAATAAAGATTGTAAATTTAGGTTTAAAAACACAAAAGCCATTATCGCCTTAGCTCAAAATTTTCGCCAAGATACAGTCTGCGAACTTGCTCGTCTTCGCTAAGCTCTTCGGCAGTTCCACTTTTTAAAATGTCGCCTTCAAACAAGAGATAAGCTCTATCGGTTATTGACAATGTTTCGTGCACATTATGGTCGGTTATTAGCACTCCAATATTTCTTTGCTTTAAGTGCATCACAATTTTTTGAATATCCTCTACTGCAATTGGATCAACTCCGGCAAAGGGCTCATCGAGCAAAATAAAACTTGGATCTATTGCTAGTGCCCGCGCAATTTCGGTACGACGTCGCTCACCACCCGACAATTGAAAACCTTTACTTTTCCTAATGTGAGATAAACCAAATTCCTCGAGAAGTTGAGCAGTTTTTCGCAATTGTTCTTTTCTGCTTAACTTTGTCATCTCCAAAATCGCCTTAATATTATCTTGCACCGACATTTTTTGAAAGATAGACTCCTCTTGTGCAAGATAACCAATCCCTTTTCTGGCTCGTTTGTAAATTGGCTCGCGAGTAATATCAATATCATCCAGAAAAATTTTCCCTTCGTTAGGCTTTATTAAGCCCACTATCATGTAAAAAGTTGTTGTCTTGCCGGCACCATTTGGTCCCAGCAGACCAACAATTTCACCTTGTTGTACTTCAACACTTACGCCTTTAACAACAGTGCGTTTCCCGTAGTGTTTTACCAGTTTTTCTGTATGTAGTTTCATTATGATACAGATTGTTTTTGCAAAGATATAAAAAATATATTGGCTTAAGTGTTATAAACAATTAATCATTATAAAATCAAAAATATATTGCCTCAAATTTGATATTTTATTTCTACCAGTTTTTTAATAACTTCGCAGCATTAAATTTTTGATTATATGTTAACAATAAAACTGATAAGAGACGAAAAGGAAAGAGTGCTTGAGCGCCTTAAAATCAAGAACTTTGACGCAACTAATTTGGTAGAACAAATCATTGATTGTGATGATAGAAGAAAAGATTTTCAGCTGAGAAAGGACAATTTGCAAATGCAAATGAATGAACTTTCCAAAGAAATTGGAAAACTTTTTGCACAAGGAAAGAAAGAAGAAGCCGAAATAGCAAAGCAAAAAACTGTTGAGCTAAAGGAACAGATAAAAGATGCTGAAAATGGTTTCACAAGTGCCGAGAAAGAGCTTAACGATCTAATTGTTTTATTACCAAACTTGCCTCACGATTCTGTAAAACCTGGCAAAGGCGAAGATGATAATGAAATTATTAAGCAAGGAGGAGAGATTCCGGTGTTAACTCAAAAGAAACCTCATTGGGAGTTGATAAAAGAATATAACATTATTGATTTTGAGTTAGGAACTAAGATTACCGGAGCAGGTTTCCCTGTTTACCTTGGAAAAGGTGCAAAACTACAGCGTGCGCTTATTAACTTTTTTCTTGACGAAGCCGAAAAAGCCGGATATACCGAAGTTTTGCCGCCTCTTGTTGTAAACGAGGATAGCGGATTTGGAACAGGTCAGCTTCCCGATAAGGAGGGGCAGATGTATCATGTAACAGCTGATAACTTTTACCTTATCCCAACAGCAGAGGTTCCTGTAACTAATTTATACAGAGATGTTATTCTTACCGAAAAGGATTTCCCAATAAAAAACATGGCCTATTCTGCTTGTTTCCGTCGCGAAGCAGGATCATGGGGAGCACATGTTCGCGGATTAAATAGGTTACATCAGTTCGATAAAGTTGAAATTGTACAAATTCGTAAACCCGAGGATTCCTACAACGCTCTTGAAGAGATGAAAACTCATGTCGAAAATCTTCTTGTTAAACTAAAACTCCCATATCGTATTTTAAGACTTTGTGGTGGAGATATCAGTTTTACTTCTGCTCTGACATTTGATTTTGAGGTTTTTTCCGCAGCACAGGAAAGATGGCTCGAAGTTAGCTCTGTTTCGAATTTCGAAGATTTTCAGACAAATCGACTTAAATTAAGATATAAACCTGATAATGAGAAAAAAACCAGACTAGCTCATAGCCTTAATGGAAGCGCTTTAGCTTTGCCAAGAATTATGGCTGCTATTATCGAAAATTATCAAACCGAACAAGGAATTATTGTGCCCGAAGTACTTATACCATTTACCGGATTCGATATTATTTCGTAAATTGTACATTCTTTAGCTCGTTTTGCGTTATAGTATTTATAAACTAATAATACAATTTGAAAAGACAACAAATATATCGTTTTTTATTCCTGTTAGGAATGTTGTTTGCTCTGTCATTTCAGGTCTTTTCGCAAAGTAATGATACTCAACTTGCTCTTAATTATTATAGAAACGAGGAGTATGACAAAGCTGGCGAATTGTACCTTAAATTATATGAGGAAACCGGATATAAAAACAACCGAGATTATTATTTACGATGTCTTTTTAACTTGAAAAACTATGATGTTGCCGAAAAATTTCTAAAAAAAGAAATTCGTAAAAATAAAAATGATTTTTACCTTCAAATCGATTTGGGAATGGTGTATTTTAACTCAAATAAATTTGATGAGGCAGATAAAATATTTAACGAGGTAATAGAAACTGTAAAACGTAACCGAAATAATGTTTATAGTGCAGCTGCAACATTTATTAACTATAGACAATATTCATACGCCGAACAAGCATATAAGACCGGAGCATCGTATCTAAGGACAGATTTTGATATGGAGTTGGGAAACCTTTTTTATATCCAAAGAGATTATCAAAGAATGATGGGATATTATCTCGAGCACTTAAAGAATAATGCAAATGTTATGAGTACTCTGCAGTCACGATTGCAATATGTTTTGGCAAATGATATAGACGGTAGTGTTGAGGGGATAATTGAGACTGCCATTTTGGAGAAAATCCAACAAGAACCTCAAAATATGGATTATAATAAGCTGTTGATTTGGCATTATACACAAGCGGGAAAATTCAGAGTAGCATTAAACCAATTGTATGCTATCGACCGACGAACAAAAACGGGAACAGAATTCGACATCCTTGATTTTGGAGTTATGCTTTACGAAAATGAAGAGTACGATTTGGCGCTTGAAGCTTTTAATTATTTGATGCAAAAAGGGAAAGAAAATCAGGTTTATAATTCAGCATATATCGAATATCTTAATGTTCTTTACACAAAAACAACCTCTGTTCTTAATCCTGCGAATAGCGATTTGTTGGAGCTTGAACAAATGCTTGCCGAGGCTCTTAATATGGTAATGCGTAAAGAGTCCTATAAAATTATTTATGCTCTTGTCAATGTAAAGGCATTTTATCTTGGTAAGCATCAGGAGGCAATTGAATTGATAGAAAAAAGCATTGAAGAGCGACGTTTTTTACCCGATCAGGAACAGGTAATGAAGCTTTTGCTAGGTGATATATATTTTTTAAACGGAAATCCATGGGATGCGATATTGGTTTATGCTCAGGTCGAAAAAGCTGTATTAGAGTCACCAATTGGTCACGAAGCTCGATTTAGAAAAGCGAAACTTGCATATTATACCGGTCAGTTCAAATGGGCTCAAGCCCAATTAGATGTTTTAAAAGCTAGTACTTCAAAACTTATTGCAAACGATGCTATGGAGCTAAGTATGTTTATTAACGATAATTACAATCTTGACACAACCGAAACTACAATGCAAATCTTTGCAAGAGCCGATTTTTATGTTTTCTCAAAACAATATGAACTTGCATTAGGAACTTTAGATTCTATTGCAGAGCTTTACCCGTCTCACACTCTTATCGACGATGTTTTGTACAAAAAAGGACAAATCTACGAGGCAACCGGAAATTACTCAACCGCATCGGAGTATTATAAAGAAGTTACAGATACATATTATTACGATATTTTAGCCGATAATGCACTATTCAGATATGCCGTTTTGCAGGAAAAATTAAAAAATATAAGCATAGCAGAGGACTCTTACTTTAAATTGATTTCTGATTTTCCGGGAAGCATTTTTACTGTTGAGGCTCGCAAAAATCTTCGAAATTTAACCGGCAGCCAACAATGACAACAGTAAAAGACAGAATAATACTTGGTATCGACCCCGGAACTAATATCATGGGGTACGGTGTAATCCATGAAAATGGTAAAAAAGTAGAAGTTGTTGGTTTTGGAATAGTTGACATGCACAAAATGGACGGCCATTTTAATAAGCTTAAGCACATTTATGAACGAACCCTTCAGCTTATCGACGGATTTAATCCTGATGAACTAGCTATCGAAGCTCCTTTTCAGGGAAAGAATGTGCAGTCGATGTTAAAACTTGGTCGTGCACAGGGAGCAGCAATTGCAGCGGCACTAACCCGAACTGTTCCGATTTTTGAATATGCCCCACGAAAAATAAAGCTGGCAATTACCGGTAGTGGAGCGGCTTCAAAGGAGCAAGTTGCCGGAATGCTTCAAAAACTGTTAAAAATAGACGAGTTGCCGGATAAACTTGATGCAACCGACGGATTAGCGGCAGCATTATGTCATTATTATCAACGAGATAAGATTAAATCTGATTCAAATTGTAAATCATGGAGCGATTACGTTAAACAAAAAAATTTAGACAAGCCCCAAAAACCTAAAAAATAGAACTAAGTGCTTTTATTCAAACTCACTAAGCAAATCATCGCAGTTAATCGGAACAACGCCTGTTTTCTCACATACAAGCCCTCCTGCAATATTTGAAATATAGGCAATTTCGTTTATATTAGCTCCCGAGGCTAATAATAATGATGCTACGCTAATAACGGTGTCTCCTGCGCCGGAAACATCAGAAATGTCGCGGATTTCTGCCGGGAAATGAACACTATTTTCCTTATTTGCTATAAACACACCCTTTTCCGATAAAGTAAGAAGTAAAATGCCAATATTGTTTTTGATAATAAAATTGTGAGCATGCTGCTCTATAGATATTAAATCTCCTTTACCAATATCTGTTTTTGTGCCCTCGGTAAACTCCTTAAAATTTGGCTTAAACAAGCTTACATTTTGATAGTATTCGAAATTTGTTTTTTTAGGATCAACTGTAGTTATGATATTTTTAGAGCTTGCAAATTCACAAATTGCACTTATTAGTGCTGGAGTAATCACTCCTTTGTCATAATCCTCGAAAATGATTACGTCAATATTTATATCGTTTACTAATTCTTTAAGCTTTATCAATAATCTGTCGCTTATTTCACTCTCAATAGGATAGGAGTCCTCATCATCAACTCTCAATAGGTGTTGACCTCCACTAATTACTCTTGTTTTAACAGTGGTTTTTCTGTTATTTGATATAATAATACCTTTATTGCTTAAGCCTCGTTTGTTTAAAAGGTCGTCAAATATCCTACCTTTTTCATCGTCTCCAATTACTGAACACAAATATGCTTTCGCTCCTAGTGCTGATAGGTTTAGTGCTACATTTGCTGCTCCACCTAATCGGTACTCACGCTCTGTAACGCTAACTACTGGTATTGGAGCTTCAGGTGAAATCCTATTTACCTTCCCCAAAAGATATGAGTCAACCATCACATCTCCAACTATTAAGACGTTCTTTTGCTTGAATGATTTCAGGTATTTATTAAGTTCTTCTTTAGAAATTGTCATGTCAAAATATTTAAAACGCAAATTTAAAATTTTATTGCTTTTTCTTTAAAACAAATTTAATTTTAACTGATTGCGAAAACTGTATAGCAGGCTCAACAACATCAGGGTTTATAATAATGTCATATTCATTATAAGGTAGTTTATTATAAAAAATATTTATCCTCTCATTTGGATTTACAAAATTTATTTCCATGTCACTACCCATCAAAGGAGCATAATTGGTTGGCATATATGACGTGAAAGATGAGTATCGCGCTATTGGATAAGTGCATGAATTAGTCTCTTCCATTGAAGTGAAATCAGCAACAAAATCAACGCCCATTTTTTTGTAATCAACCACATATTGATTTAATAGGTTTATACATTGCTCTCGTAAATTATCATAAATGCTTTTATGGTCATTAACTATATAATCGACCCTTATAATATCGTAAATTTCGTTTTTTGCTGCTAATTTTATGTATTTGTCTGCTAGTTGACCATCTGTATATCGTATGTGAAGATTCTTTTTTATCTCAAACCCTTTAGGTACTTCGACATATTTTTTGCTAAAAATTTTCTTTTCTCTTTCTCGTGCAAATATTGGCGTCTGAGAAATGAAATCAACATATAGATTATCCTTATTTATTTCAGCGTCGCTAGTGAAATTTGCAATCCGCTGGTCAATTAAATCGAAACATGTTTCAAGATTTTCAGATATTTGAGACAAACCAACTATTAAAATGTAAGTGTCAGGCTTAACATTCATTAAGGCTTTAACATCAAGATAAATAACTGTATCGTTTGATGTGTAATTATATCCGTAATATGAGTTTGTTTGCTCAAAAACAGGAATTTTATAATCTTCTTCTAAAAACGATTCCGATTTAGATTTACTTTGATATGCCCAATTTCCAGCTCCTTGAGCAAAAACACTGCTAGATATTGCAGCTATTATTACAACAATTAGTGCGTTTTTCATAGTTATTTTTTTTGTATAGGTCAAAAATAAGAAATAATTATTAATAAACATGTACATTTACGATAAACTCAAACAATTATGTTTGCAAAACATAGGAATTTAAAACTTGTCAAAATTTTATTGTCGAATGAATTTGTTTGGCATGACTGATTTAACCGATTTTTTGGTAATCATGGTTTGTCTTGCCTGTAAATCCTCAATAATTCTTTGTTTTGCTTAAAAATTTAGGTAAAATATGCATATAAATAAAAAATAAGACTACTTTTGTGATTATAATTTTAATTTAAACTGAATGAACATTTTTATTGGAAACTTACCTTATTCTGTTAAGGCAAGTGATTTGAAAGGATTCTTCGAAGAATACGGAGAAGTTGAATCTGCAAAGATTATTACAGACAAAGAAACAGGTAGAAGTAAAGGTTTTGGCTTTATCGAAATGTCAGACGAGGCAGCAGCAAAAAAATCTATCGAAGAACTAAATGGTGCCGAACTAGAAGGTCGAACAATTGTAGTTAATCAGGCAAAAGAAAGACAAGCAGGTTTCAATTCAAGAAGATAAACTTTCTTGTACTAGCATTCTACTTACACACTTTAACATTTTTTTACCTTAAATCTGCGACTTTTCGCAAGTTAAGTGTTTAAAATCTTAACATATTGATGACTTTATACTTAATTATGTATTAGCATACTGTTTAGTGATTTAAGCTATAATATCAAGTTTTGTTTTTTTAATATTTTTTTGTATATTTGGAGAAACATAAAAACTTAATATTATGGGAAAACAAGCACAAAAAATTTTAACACTCGACACTGAGAAATTAATTCAAATGCTTAATGAAGCATTGGCTGAAGAATGGTTAGCATATTATCAGTATTGGATTGGCGCAAGAGTAATGGAAGGTCCTATGCGTAGCGAGATTGAGCCTGAACTTTTACTTCATGCAGATGAAGAGTTGGCTCATGCTGTTTTGGTAGCTAATCGTATATTGCAACTTGGCGGAAAGCCATTATTGAATCCAAACCAATGGATAAAGTTTGCAAAATGTGATTATGAAGAGCCAATTGATCCTTATGTCGAAGAAATTCTAAATCAGAATCTTAAAGGTGAACGTTGCGCTATTCAGAGGTATCAGGATATTGCAGATTTTACTGCCGGAAAAGATCATGCAACTCACCAAATGGCAATTCAAATTATGAATGATGAGCTTGAACACGAAGAAGATATCGAAGCTTGGATTAATGATTTGGAAATCATGAAAGAAAATTTCAAAAAAATGAGATTGTAGTAATTCTTCATAAAACAATATCGCCGGTTTTTAGCCGGCTTTTTTATGTGTAAGCTTTAAAGGCTAGTGGTTAGATGAGCCTAGCTTTGGCATAATGTGTCGCAAATCAGATATTTATATAATATTTATGTAACTTTATCAGAAAATAATCGTAAAAATATCGATACCATGAAATAAATTTTGGAAAATTCTGCTCATAACGATATTTTACAAATTACTAATTTCGCTAATTTAGTTACAGGTGCTGCATTTGTTATCGACCTTGAGAATAAGCCAATTTATTCGAATTCCGAATTTGATAAAAAATTTAAAATAGCAAACCATATAGAGCTTCTTGACAAAGTTAAAATCCTTAATGATAATGTTTATAATCAAGTAAATGTTACGATTAATATTAGGAATTATAAATGCTATAAAATCGGCTTTATTGTAAACAAAAAGAGTTATTATTTAAT
>JAFGVU010000257.1 GCA_016937855.1 Bacteroidales bacterium
TCCTACAAACATCAACACATACATTTATGATGAATATGGAAGAATATTGTCAGAGACTTCTTCTGCTACAGGCTCAAATATTACATATAATTACGGCATATCTTCATTAAGTGTAGATAAAAATAGAATTAACAGCACTTATGCGTATAATGATGCTGGAGAAGTTATTGAATATTTTGACCCAGGTGGTACAATTAGATACAATTATTATGCTTCCGGATTAACAAAAAACATTATTTATGAAAACAATACTACCTCTTTAAGCTATGATTTGCACAGAAACAAAACTTCAATAATTGACCCTGATGCAGGCACTATTCAATATACATACGATGCCCTTGGTAATTTGATTTCTCAAAATGATAATGGCGATATTATTAACATGCAATATGATATTTTAAGCAGATTAATCACAAAATCAAGTACCGAAGGAATAACTAACTATTATTATGATACCCAAATTAACGGATTAGGAAAAATCGGTTCAATTGTTTCTCCAAATGGATTAATTGAAACGTTTTTATATGATAATTTAGGTAGAAATCACCAAACAACAAAAACATTTGAAGGAAAAGATTATTCATATTTTTACACTTTTGATAATTTTAGCAGAGTAAAAACCGTAGAATATCCCGGAGGTTTTAAAATAAGCAAAAATTATAATAATTTTGGATATTTAGATAAAATTTATAAATTTGGCGAAACACAACCAATCTGGCAATTAAACACCGTGAATCAATTCGGGCAACCAACAAATATTAGTCTCGGCAATGGTTTAACTACGCAATTTAACTACGATGCTCAAAATTTTTATTTGGATAACATTATTGTAAGCAATGATGTTTTTGCCGAAGATTACGATTTTGACCCTATAAAAAGTAATTTAAACAGCCGTACTAACATGCTTACAAACAAGACCGAAAGTTTTTTATATGATGATCTTGACAGATTGCTGACAAGTAATATTTCAAATAACAATAATACTTTCCAGTATTTTGATAACGGAAATATTTTAAATCAAACAAACATAGGGCAATATCAATACACAGATAATGACCATCCTCACGCTGTTACTTTTGTTGATGATAATTCAAACACAATTTCAAGCAATCCTCAAAATATTAGTTACAACGAATACAACCGAGTAACCGAAATTGAAGAAGATGTTTACCGGTTAACCTTTGATTATGATAACAGACAGCAACGAATAAAAACAGAACTATTTGAAGATGATGATATTATCAAAACAAAATACTTTTTTGGAGCTTACGAAAAAGAAATTGACGAGCACGGAAATGTTAAAGAAATTAACTACATTTCAACACCAACCGGTTTAAGTGCAGTATATATTACAGATACTGAGGATAATTCTGAAAAGATGTACTATGTTCATCAGGATTATTTGGGGTCAATACGAGCAATAACAAATGATGTGGGCGAAGTAGAAGAAACCCACTGTTTTGATGCTTGGGGACGACAGCGTAACCCAATTGATTGGACTTATGAAAACATTCCGGAATTTAACATTCTCGACAGAGGTTACACCGGACACCAACACCTTGACGAATTTGGGCTTATAAACATGAACGCTCGTTTATACGATCCTGTTCTTGGCAGAATGCTTTCACCTGATAATTATATTGCAACAGCGTTTTCAACCCAATCGTTAAATCGTTATACTTACGCAAATAACAACCCGCTTAAATATACCGACCCGAGTGGTGATATAATTTCTGCAATAGTAATTATAGGTGGATTTGCATTAGCTGGTAGTATTACAGGTGGTATTATTGCTAATAACAATGATGTAGAATGGTGGGAAGGTGCAATAGTAGGTGGTTTTATAGGTGCTGGTGTAGGATCTTTTTTAGCCGCAGGTGTAGGAGCAAGTGGCGTAATAGCAAATACAGGAATGGCGATGTCGAAAGGTTTTGGCATTGCCTCAAGTTCAATAAATAGTGCGAATATAAATATGGGTATTGCAGTAATAAAAGGAAATGAAGTTTGGAAGGCAAGCCTTGTAGGTGCAGCAACAGGTGCATGGACAACAACAGGAGGCGTGGAAATTGCAGATAAATTGGGGATTGCAGGCAAATTAGGCTATCAAATGTTTGGAACAGCCGGGCGTTCTATTGGCAATAATTGGTGCAAAACGAAAAATTATTTGGGCAATTCACTGTTGGAATTGGGCAGTTTCAATAATTACAAAACAAAGCAGAAAAAAATAAAATAAAAAATATAACTTTGCAATCAAAATTCTTAAATGACTACAATAACACTTTCAGAAGAAATAAAACAAGCTTCACCCAACATTAAACTCGGAGCAATCGAAGCAAAAATAGCATTTGAAAAACACAACGATAAATTATGGGCAGAAATAAATACACAAATAGAAAGAATCAGTAAACTTTCAACCCAAAACATAAAAGAAATTCCTCAAATACTAAGCACTCGCGATGCTTACAAAAACTTAGGGAAAGAACCCACTCGTTATCGCCCATCTGCCGAAGCATTACATCGCAGAATAATTCAGGGCAAAGGAATGTATAAAATTAGCAACTTGGTTGATTCAATTAATTTGGCATCAATTATAAGTGGATATTCTATAGGCGGCTACGATTCCAACAAAATTTTTGGCAATATTACTTTTGGAAAAGGCAAAAAAGAAGACGATTACAGAGCTATTGGCAGAGGCACAATGAATATTGAAAGTCTTCCGGTTTTTTACGACGAAGTAGGACCGTTTGGAAGCCCAACATCTGATTCTGAACGCACAATGATTACCGAAAAAACAACAACTGTTCTTTGGATAGTAATAAACTTTGGAGGACACAATAACTTTGAAGTAGATTTGTCAAAATTTGATCAAATACTGCAAAATTATTGCTCCGCCCAAAATATTCAAAAAATTATAATTTAAAAATAATACTTTTCAGTCTTCAAAACTCTAAATATCTACTGCAAACTAAAAAACTGTCTGCTAAAAATCTACAAAAAAATTAA
>JAFGVU010000258.1 GCA_016937855.1 Bacteroidales bacterium
GAAAAAAAGGGCGCGTTGGCGAATTCGGTAAAATCACATATTTTAATTTACTAAACAGAAATCTTCCATTAAAATAGTGGTAGAACCGAAAACAAAAAAACCTTCGACAAATTTATGAGGCAAGAGCCAACACAGATTCATCAAAGGTTGTGTCAATAATTATGAAAGATCTCACTATTTCTTAAGCAGCTCTACACTACGAGATACGAAATTACTAAGCGATTCTCCCTTTAAAAGATTATTAGAAAGCAATGCTAAGTCGAAAAGCTGGCTAACAATTTTTTGTTTTTTACCAAAGTCTTTGTAAACTTCGATTTTCTCTTCTTCGAGTTTCATTATCTCCGACTCAAGCTCTTCGAGTTTTGTTTTATCTTCAGCAGGCTTATCTTCGTCCTTTTCAAACTTCTTGAGTTTTTCGTCAAGTTGTTCTTTTTCCTTATTTATTTGTTCGAATTGCTCGTCGAGTTTAGAGCGTTTTGATGCGGTTTTCTTTTCGATTTTTTCGCTTAAATCCACAATAATAGGATGATTCGTATTTACAATCACTTTATAATCATCCGGTAATTCGCGATAGTAACTAGTGCCTCCACTAAGCTCCGACATATCTTTCATACGGCGCATAAACTCATCGCGTGCAATTATCACAGGCATGTCCTCTGGTCTCATAGAATCGCTGGTAACCCAAAAAGATTTATCTTCGGGAACAATCCCCTGAAATGCCCACTTAACATTTTCCTGAGCTTTTTCGCTTAGAACAGATTCGATTTTCTCTTCTTTCTGAATCAAATTATCGACGGTATCTGAGTCAACACGTAAAAATCTAGAATCTTTAAACTTACTTTCCAAAGTATTTATATAGTGCATGTCAAGTTGTCCGTCCAACAAAAGCACATCATAAGACTTATCTTTTGCGGCTTTGATAAAAGAATACTGGTCTTCGGCATTTGTAGCATAAAGATAAATAAGATTATTGTTTTTATCTTTCTGATTTTCTTCGATTTGTTTTTGGTATTCTTCAAACGTAAAGAATTTCTTGTCAGTATTTTTTAATAAAGCAAATTTCTCGGCTCTCTCGTAAAATTTTTCATCCGATATCATTCCATAGGTAATAAACAGCTTAAGATCGTCCCATTTTTTCTCAAAATCCTCGCGATTATCTTTAAAAATCTCGAACAATCTGTCGGCAACTTTTTTAGTTATATGCGAAGAAATTTTCTTAACATTTGAGTCGCTCTGCAAATATGATCTGGAAACATTTAAAGGAATATCCGGCGAATCAAGCACACCATGTAGTAGTGTTAGAAACTCGGGGACAATACCTTCAACAGAGTCGGTTACAAAAACCTGGTTGCTATACAATTGTATTTTGTTGCGATTGATCTCCAGATTAGATTTAATTTTAGGGAAGTATAAAACTCCGGTAAGGTTAAACGGATAATCAACATTTAGATGAATATTGAACAGTGGAGAATCAAAATTTGTTGGATACAATTCTCGATAAAAGCTATTGTAATCTTCCTCTTTAAGGTCGGCAGGCTTTTGCTTCCAAATTGGAGTAGGATTATTAACTATATTATCTTCGTCTGTCTCCTCTTCCTTTCCATCTTTCCAGCTTGTCTTCTTACCAAAAGCAATCTCAACCGGTAAAAATTTGCAATACTTATTTAATAGCTCTTGTATTCTGTATTTCTCCAGAAATTCTTCGGAATCTTTATCAATAAATAAAATAACATCAGTACCTCTTTCTTCTTTTTCGATTTCAGACATTTTATATTCAGGATCGCCCTTACATTCCCATTTTACAGCCTTTGCATCGTCCTTATATGACTTGGTGTGAATCTCAACTTTTTCGGACACCATAAACGATGAATAAAAGCCTAGCCCAAAATGACCGATAATTGCGTTTTCTGCATCTTTGTATTTATCCAAGAAATCGCCGGCACTTGAGAATGCAATTTGGTTGATATACTTTTCAACTTCGTCGGCTGTCATTCCTATACCGTTATCACGAATTGTCAATGTCTTTTTGTCCTTATCCAAAATTACCTGAACCTTTAACTTGTCTGCCTCACCTTTAAACTCACCGGAAATTGATAAAGTTTTAAGTTTTTGACTAGCATCTACAGCATTCGACACCAATTCGCGAAGAAAAATCTCGTGATCGGAATAAAGAAACTTTTTAATAATCGGAAAAATGTTCTCGGTTGTTACACCAATGTTACCTTTTTTATTTGTCATAATTCATTAATTTTAAATTTAAACACGCTGCTGATTTTCAAAGTACGTGCCAACAGGAAATATCTGACAAAACGACAGAAAAAGTTTAAAAAGCAGATTATTTGGCGTATTGCAAAAAACTAAAACTATTGTTTGGCATTATAAAATTAGTATAAGAAATACCCGGCAGTAAAAACCAAAGCGGCAAACAAACAAACAGCCAACACGAGGTAAGTAGTTTTTTTACTTGATGCTGTTTTTTTCTTCAACTCGTATTCGCTGATAAGACGTGATATAAGTGGATATAATCGAACAAAATATTGGGAATCTTTTTTGATAAAAGCAGCGGGCTTAACTTTACTGGTAGTTGCTTTTAATTCGATATTCTCGCTGTCAGCAAAGATAATAACCTGAGTATCGGAATCGATACTTTTAATAGCAGGCAGCAACTCCAATGCCGTTTTAGTGTTCATTCCTCTTGAGGTAATGATATTGTCGATTAAAGCTATTTTAAAACTTTTATCCTTAACATCATTTTTTAGTTTATTCATAAACATTTGAACAGAGTTAAATGTAAAGAGCGAATAATTTAAGTCTGGATTAAAGTTTTCTCGAAAAAAATCGAGATCAAGCACATCGTTATCGACACAATAAAAAACAATATGTTTTGTTGATTTTTTCATTAGAAATCCTGTGAAATACCTTTTCGTTTTAAGGAATTAATATGATTGTTTTTCTCGAAATTTATAGCTTTTTCGGGGTCTATATCGCTTTGCAGATACCATCGACCTGCTCTAAAAATAAAAGCATCGTATGAATAATCGGGGCCATAATATTGATATAGTCCTTTGTATTTAGGCTCAGGCGGTGAAAGATGATCGAGGACTAGCATGTCGTTTTTGTCATTAAACCTCAAAAGCATGGTTGCTCTGTCTGCATATTCAAAAATAAGTCTCCCGGTTACTGTTTTCTCAAGTTTAAAACACTTTTGTCCAAACAAAGGCATCCCTTTTCGGTCAAAAGTTAAAACCTCAACAACTTTTCTGTTAATCAAAAAATCTGCACCATCCCAGCCAATTAAGGTATAAAAAGTTCTCGAATTCCATTTTTTGGTAATTAATTGGTAATATAAGGAGCCATACCACTCCGAGCTAGTTGCATAGCTTCGCTCTATATTTTCAAGTTTATCATACTTTTTATCATCTAAAAAATGAACATAAGCACCATCTTTACCATTATATTGCAGAAAACCAAAATACTTAAAACTTCCGTCGCGATAATTTAGATTCCATGTAAAAACTCTGAGTTTGCCATCGTCAGATTCTAAGAAGCTAAGATATTTTACCGAGTCATAATCAGCACTCCATGATTCTTCGGTATTTAAAAATATGGCAAAATATCCAACCAAATAATTATTGAGTTCATTTTTTTTCTCGTCAGATTTTGTTTTTGCAATTTGACAGAGCATTTGATTAATAGAATCGAGTTCCGGGATAACAACAGGATCCTTGCCCATCATAAAAAATGTTGAAATGGACAAAAGTATTAAGACTATCCCTTGTTTAACCTTCATGAAAAATTATTTACATTATTATAAACGTAAAGAACTCAAAATATTTTGTAAAAATAAAATTAAATTCGATTTAGTGCTTCAATAATCAAACCACAAACTTCGATAATCTGCTCATTTGATATGTTAAGGGGTGGTGCGATTCTAAAGGCGGAATCGTGAAAAATGAACCAATCTGTAATAAAACCGACCTCGATACCTGCTTTAACGAGCTTTAACACATTTTGAAAACTTCCAATTTCTACTGCAAGTAGTAATCCATTTCCCCTAATTTCAGATATAAGTTCATGCTTCAGATTTTGTCTAAAAATCATCTCTTTTTCGACAACCAGCTCAACCAAATTCGATTCGTTGATATATTTAATTGCAGCCAATGATGCAGCAGCACTAACAGGATGCCCACCAAAAGTTGTAATATGACCTAACACAGGATTTGTTTTAAAGCTATCCATTATATATTTTGGAGCCACAAAAGCGCCAATGGGCATTCCTCCCCCCATAGCCTTGGCAAAACACACAATATCGGGTACAATATCATAGTTTTGGAATCCGAACATTTTGCCTGTACGTCCAAAACCTGTTTGAATTTCGTCGAGAATTAAAAGCGCTCCCTTTTCCTTACACTTTTGTGCCAAATGTTTAAAATACTCTTTTTGCGGAATCTGCACACCGGCTTCGGCCTGTATTGTTTCCAGGACAACGCAAGCAGTCTGCTCATCAATTTCGTCGAGTTGAGAATATTCGTTTAAATTAATTTGGTAAACTTCGGGTAAAAGTGGACGAAAAGCAAATTTAAAATCTTCGTTACCGCATAAGCTCAAAGCCCCGTGCGAACTTCCATGGTAGGCATTATTAAATGCGATCATTTTTGTTCGACCAGTAACCCGTTTTGCAAGTTTTATCGCTCCCTCTATGGCTTCGCTTCCACTATTTACAAAATAAACCGAATTTAATGATTTGGGCAGCAAATTAACTAAATACTTTGCTAAATCGACTTGTGGACTCTGAACAAATTCTCCGTAAACCATTAAATGAAGATGCTTGTCCATTTGAGCTTTTGCAGCATCGACAACAGGTTTAAAATTATGACCTAAAGAGCTTACAGAGACTCCTGAGATTAAATCTACGTACTTTTCCCCTTCAGGAGAGTACATGTATATTCCGTCTGCTTTTTCAATCTCAATTAAATAAGGTGATTCCGAAGTTTGCCCAAGGTAATTTAGAAATAGTTCGCGTTTTGATACCATTATTTTCCTATAGATTTTAGTATTTCGTTACCCATTTTATCATCCACACTAATATTATTAACTTGATATACATCATCAAAGATTAATTCACCATCACAAACATCGATAATTTTTTCGCGATTTACTAAAATGTCTTCACTTATTTTTATGAAATTTGTATTCGCGGCAATTTTATCAAAGTCAATAATATCACTTTTTAGATTGTAGGTTTTTTTCTTGGTAACGATAATATCTTTGTCACCGCTACTATCTACCAACACTATATCGCTAAGTCTAATTCTTGAGAAACTATCGTTTATTTTAACAAAAAAACGTTCTTTAGTAATATCTTTTTCAAAATCATAATTTCTCTCGATAGTTCTATTAACCGATTTTATAAAACGACTATACTCAATTGGTTTCAAAAGGTAGTCAAGAACTCCGTACTCAAAAGTATCAAGAGCATATTTTCGATCACCGGAAATTACAATAATATGATATTTTGTTTTATACTCTTCGAGATACTCTAACCCGCTCATTTCGGGCATTTCGATATCTAAAAAAATTAAGTCGATATTGTTTTTCTGTATTGCATCAAACGCCTCTAAAGGATTACTGTACATTCCTTTTAAGTTAAGCAAATCAGACTTATAAATAAATGTGCTGAGCTGCTTCAGGATAATAGGGTCGTCGTCGATAATTATACAATTCATATGTTAGTGTCAGGCGTAACATTATTAATATACGAGTTAGACAAAAAAATGTTGTATAATAATCAAGAAAGCTCTATTATTTCGACATCAAGTTTATTTTCACCAACATTAAACAGTTTGGATGCGACGTAAAAAAGAGCCTGAGTGTTTTTAGATGAGTATATTTTGATTGATTGTTTGCTTTGCGAGTTATTAAATACCTTATTAAGCATCAGCACATCCTTAGTTCTTCTTGCAACAGCCTCACCCGAATCGATGAGATTAATGTTTTCACCTGCAATTTTTTGAATTAGATTCTTAAAAAGAGGATAATGAGTGCAACCTAACACAAGCTGGTCGATGTTTTCGTTAATAAGAGGATTTACATATTTTGCAACCAATTTTTCTGCTTCTTGTCCATCAAATATTCCATTTTCGGCTAATTCGACCAACCCCTTAGCCACCTGAAGATGTATTTTAACGTAATCTTTGTACTTTTCGCTGGTATTTTTAAAATGATTACCTCGAAAAGTTCCTTTAGTCGCTAACACCCCAATATGTCCTGTTTGCGTCTTAAGACATGCAGGTTTAACAGCGGGTTCAAGCCCAACAATAGGAACAGAGTACTTTTGTCTCATCATGTTAACCGCTGCTGCCGTTGCGGTATTGCATGCAATTACAATAAGTTTGCAATCTTTTGATAAAAGAAAGTCAATAATTTTGGAGGAAAAGTCAACTATCTCTTTTTTTGATCGAGGGCCATAAGGAGCATTCTGTGAATCGGCAAAGTATAAAAAATTCTCATTAGGCAACAATTTAGTCAGCTCATAAAGGACAGTCATCCCCCCTACTCCACTATCGAATACACCAATTGGTTTGTTCATATTTATAAAAAAATCCCGTTGATTAACGGGATTAAAAATAATAAAAATATTTTATTTAATTTATTCCTAATTTTGTTTTTACAAGAGGAGTAACATCTACGCTTTCGCTTGAGTGATACAACAATGTAGATTCGTCAAAAATATAGATAAATCCGCCTTCTTCACCAACTGCTTTAATCGCATCCTGAATTTTTGCATAAATAGGCTCTAGCAACTCAAGTTCTTTAGCTTGCATATCTTCTTGAGCTCTAACTTGAAATGCTTGAATTCTTTGTTGCAAATTCATCAATTCTTCTTCTTTCATCTGTTTGATTGAAGGCGTCATGGTTTCTTGATTAGCCATATAATCGTTATATTTTTGTTCTAACTCTGAATTTAAGGTTTGCAACTGAGTTTCTAAAGTTAGGGCGTATTGCTCTACTGCTTTTGATGCTTCATCTTTTTCAGGCATTACGGCAAAAATAGCGTTAGAATCGACATGTCCGAATTTCGCTTTTTGTGCAAATGCTCCAATTGTAAGAAGCGACACACATACTATAACAAATAATTTTTTCATAATTTAAATTTAAAATTTTGGCAAATATAATATTTTCTTAATTCTTATAACCTAGTTTTCTCAAAACATCATCACTTTTATCGTAACGAGGATCAGTATATAGCATATTTAAACTGTTTGCAGTATCAAAAATAACGGCATAACTACCTTCGGTAGCAATTTCCTTAATTGCATTATAAATGTCGTCCTGAATAGGTTTGATAAGCTCTTCGCGTTTTTTAAACAACATACCTTCCTTGCCGAAATATTTTTGCTGCAGTTCACGCATTTCTTTTTCTTTTTCCAATATTTCTTCTTCGCGCTTAACTCTCAACTCTTCAGTCAAAAGCACTCTTTCCGACTGGTAATCATTATACATTTTATCAATAGCTGATTTCATTTCATCGATTTCTGCTTTCCATTCGGTGGTAAAGTCATCAAGTTGGGTTTTTGCAGTTTCGTAAATAGGGATATTATTTAGGATATACTCAGTATCTACATAGGCATACTTTTGTGCAAACAATGCTCCTGCACATAAAGAGACAAAAGCAATAATTAGTATTTTTTTCATAGTTTCAATTTTTTAAGTTAATAATGTTTTATCTTGTTATCAAATAATGTTCCAAACTAAATTAATTTAAAATTGCTGACCAATCACAAAGTGGAATTGAGATCCATTTGCTCCGGTATTTCCAGGTATTTCATCAAATCCGTATCCCCAGTCAACCCCTAGCATTCCAATCATAGGCATAAAGATTCTAACGCCAACACCGGCAGCTCTTTTAACGTCAAATGGGTTAAAGTTATCGGATCTGTACCATGCATTACCGGCTTCGACAAAACCTATTGCATATAAAGTAGCTGTAGGATTAAGTGAAAGCGGATATCTAAGTTCTATTGTAAATTTATCATAAATATTTCCTCCATTAGAAGGAGTAAGCGAATTATTAAGATATCCTCTAAGTCCTATTGTCTCTAATCCGTACATATTATATCCGTATAAGCCATCGCCCCCCAATTGAAATCCTTCGAACGGAGATGGTCCAACATCTTTAGAGTACATTCCTAAAAGTCCGAATTCAAATTTAGTCATTAACACCAAAGCCCTCGAGCTGCCATCCTGAGCACCACTAAGTGTGGTAAACCATTGCCCGCTAAATTTATACTTATGATACTCAATCCATTTATATCTATCCTGAGCAGTCATATCGTCGGAATAGACCTTATTATTAAATAATGAGTAAGGTGGGGTTAACTCAACCGATAATGAGAAAGTAGAACCTGTTGTCGGGAATATTGGATTTGGACCTGCCGAATGTCTGCCTAAAATAGATTTTAAACTTAAATTATTTGAATATCCATCAGTATATATAAAGTTAGGATAATCTTTAAGGTTATAAAATTTGTACCCTATTTCGTTGTAAAGAGTAAAATAATCGTCGGGGACTCTTAATCTTTGCCCCAAACCTAAAGCAGCACCTGTTACTTTAAAGTAATATAACGCCGTATCAACTGTTGCACCATTCGACAATACAGAATGATAAACGGAAGTTGTAAGTGAATTTGGTTTTTTGCCACCAAACCATGGTTCTACAAATGAGAAGCTATAACTTTGATACCACAAACCACTGGCTTGAGCTCTGATGGATAATTTTTGTCCGTCGCCCGTTGGTAAAGGACGGTATGCGCGCGGGTTAAAGATATTTTTTAACGAAAAGTTATTAAATGACAATCCTAGTGTACCGACAATCATGCCTGCCCCCCAACCACCTGAAAGCTCAATTTGATCGGATGGTTTTTCCTCAACAATATACTCGAGATCAACTGTTCCGTCAGCTGGATTTGGTTGAAAATCGACATTTAGTTTTTCGGGGTCGAAATAACCCAACTGTGCAAATTCTCGAATAGTACGCTGCACCTCGCTACGTTTATACAGTGCACCCGGGCGAGTTCTAATTTCACGCATAACAACATGATCGTTTGTTCTCGTATTACCGGTAATTGTAACTCTATTAACACGAGCCTGTTTTCCTTCGTAAACACGCATTTCGATATCGATAGAATCGTTTTCGACAAGTATTTCGACAGGAGTAACATTCGAGAACAAATAGCCATTATCCTGATAAACAGACATTACTCCGGCAGGATCATATAATAATTTTTCCTCAAGCACGGTGCTATTATAAACATCTCCCTTTTGAATACCCAAAACACGATCTAGAAATTCCGAGGAGTATTTAGTATTACCCAACCATGTAATATTTCGGAAATAGTATTTTTTACCTTCATCGATACCAATATAAACATCTATCATATTATCCTCTAACACTGCAACCGAATCGTAAATAATCTTAGCGTCTCTAAAACCCAATTCATTATATTTTGAGACAATGTTTTTTTTGTCAGTTTCGTACTCCTTAGAAATAAGCTTAGAGGGTTTAAAAATATTGTACCATCGTTTTCTCTTTGTCTCCTTCATTGCACGATGCAACTTGGAATCAGCAATTTCTTTTTCGGATTTATAAAAGTTATAGAATTTCTTTTCTTCAACCATATTGTCATTTCCAACAAAAACAATATCGTTAATTTTTATTCTTTCATTCTTACGAATATCGAAAGTAAGAAAAATACTATTTGCAATTAAAGTATCTTCTTCTTGTAATATCTCCACTTCGACATTTCTAAAACCTTTATCGATAAAATAATCGGAAATTGTTTTCTTAGAACTCATAATTACATTTTCGGTTACCTGAGTTCCTTTAACAAGCTTAATAAGGTCTCTAATATCGTCGGCCTCTGACTTTTTAATTCCTTTAAAAGAGAAACGAGATAGTCGTGGTCTCTCGACAAGAAAAATGTCAATAAAAGCTTTATCGTCGATTACTTTTGTAAGAGTAATTTCTACATCAGAGAACAATCCTTGTTCCCAAAGTTGCTTAATTGCGTCGCTAATATCCTCACCCGGGATAGTAATTTTATTTCCAATTTCGAGTCCTGTAAGATAAAGAAGGACATTTTGGTCGAGATATTTTACTCCTGAGATTGTTACCCCACCAATTTCATATTCTTTTGGTTCTGAATAATCAATTTTTTTAAGTTGAGTTTTAAGATCGTTTTGAGAGAGAGCTACAAAACCACACAACATCAACACTATACAAGGAATTAGTTTTTTCATTAAAATTTACTTAGTTAATTGTTCACTTGTTTTTCCAAATCTTCTTTCACGGTTTTGATAGTCGAGGATTGCCTCATAAAATGCTTCTTTTGAAAAATCGGGCCATAGTACATCAGTAAAATAAAATTCTGAGTATGCAGTTTGATATAACAGGAAGTTTGAGATTCTTTCTTCGCCACTGGTACGAATGAGCAGTTCGGGGTCGGGTGTACCTGCAGTAGCCAAATAAGACTCAAACAATTCGTAACTGATTTCACTAGGGTCGATAAGATTTTCTTTAGCATCTCGTGCTATTGATTTTGCAGCATTTAAAATATCCCAGCGCCCGCTATAACTTAAGGCGACAATAAATGTCAATTTTTTATTGTTTTTTGTAGTTTCAATTGCGTCTTGCAGTTTTTTTCTCACATTATCAGGTAACTTCTTCATTTCTCCAATAACCTGAATTCTGATACCTAGTTCATTTATCTCATTAATTTCTCTATCCACTGAGCTCACAAGCAGATTCATTAACCCACTAACCTCATTTTTTGGTCGATTCCAGTTTTCGGTCGAGAATGCATAGACTGTAAGATATTTTATTCCCAGCTCACCACACACTTCGATAGCTGTTTTTACAGATTTTGCTCCTTCCTGATGTCCTGAGAGACGTAATTTTCCACGCGACTTAGCCCATCTTCCGTTTCCGTCCATAATAATAGCAACATGCTTTGGGACTCTTGTTTTATCTATTTTTTCAATTAAACTCATAAACTAGTAATCATAATAAGCAGGACAACCAAGTCCCCCAATTTTAAATGTATAAGATAAAGTAAGCAGGGCCACAGAATACCAATCCTTTGAGTATCTGAATCCTAATTGCTTGTGTCTGCTAGCCTCATCGATAGGCAATCCATAATTTGGATCATAATCATCAAGATCCTCACCAGACAATGAATCTAGGTAATCTGAAAAAGTTCTTCGAAAAGCCCACTCCACACCCAATACCAACCGCGGCTTAATATTCTTTTTAAATCCAAATCCAATCGGTATTGCAAAGTTAATTATGTCTTGTGATGAGTTAGCAATATACAAAGCTAAACCGGATTGCAAATATGGAGTATAACTATATTGTCTCACATCACCAATTTCGTAGGGAAGAAAGTTAATTTCAAATTGAGCTGATATTTCAATAAGTGAAGTTTCAAAACTACGATCTCTAAGTTGCTGGAAATTATTATTAAAATCTTCGTCAAAAGCATTAAGACTTGTGTAAAAAGCTCCAATTTTCACATCATATCTTCCATTAAAATGATACTTTGCAAAACCGCCAAGGTTAAGTTTAGTATGATAAAAATGTTTGGCAAGGTTCATATCACCCATATAATAAGATCCGCCACCGGAAAATCCGAACTCCAATCCTTGTTGGGCATTAGTGTTTAGCGGAGTTGTAGCAAATGTTATAAAAAAAACAAACAATGCAGAAAAAATCTGCATTATTTGTTTTTTATGATATCTTATAAAAATTCTTCCCCGCATAGAACATACAACGTAACCCAAACTAAAATATTGCAATGATTATTAAAATTTAGGCATTCCGGGTGCTCTTGGTCTGATTTTATAAGTAGCTTTAATGGTCAAGAACATAAAAGCATCATTGCGATCATTTTGTCCACGTTGCTGTCCCGGACCTACACCAGCCCAATCAGCGTTTGCTGTTCCACTACTAAAATAAGCTGCCATAGGGTCAGAGAAAATAGATGGATCTACATAGGTATTTGACACATCATCAACATAATCTGAAAGCGTAAATCTTACACCATATTCAAATCCGATTCCTAAGTTTCTGTCGATAATATAATTTAATCCTAAACCAACGGGCACAGTTACACAAATTCTACTATAAAGCTCGCGAGTAGGAACAATTCCTTGTCCCTCTGTTCCAAGTGGCTGAAGAGCATACCATTCTCCATCTGTATATTGTGCTTTTGGATTAAACCAAGTTCCCGCTATACCTGTATAGATATATAAATTTGGTAAATTATTTTTACCTTTAATTCTTCTCAAATCATATCTATGCCCATATCTTTCTTTAATAATAGAGAAATCGATTGTTGCAGCAACATCAATAAAAGGTGCTCTAAAATGTAGATTTCTATTATTCCGGTGAAATTCTTCTGTTAAAGCATCATTTCCATAAAGTCTGCCAAAAAGCACATTACCTTTAACCGCCCATTGCTCAGCTATTTTGTAACCATAGCCACCCTGTATGACCCATCTTGAGGCATTAAAATCAAAGTCTTTAACGAAGTGTGATCCAATTGTGTTTGAACCTCCAAGCTCTCCAAGAAAGTTTGTTGACCCAAGTCCAAAAGATACTTCATGTCTGATTTTTCTCCAGTGAATATTATATTGCGCATTAACTAAAACGGCAGAAAATACGAATATTCCCAGTAAAACAATTAATTTTCTCATTTTCATTATTTTTATATTTTTATACTAACCAGCTGATTATCAGCTACTTAATTTCTTAAATCTGTCCCCCACATCAACTTGCTTCTCAAAGTGCTAAAATAAGTATTTTCAAACAAATTTACAAAATTAATGTTAAATTTTGCTTTATTTATTGTTATTTCATTTGATTTTTTTATACTATGTGCCCTGTAGTCCAGTGATGCCAATACTTTATCATTATTTGATTCGATCATAATTTTTATTTCAGAATCAGCCGAAACAACTAATGGACGCACTGTTAAATTGTGATTTGCTATAGGAGTTATGACTAAAACGTCGGAATGAGGAGCAACAATTGGTCCTCCGCAACTTAAAGAATATGCAGTTGAACCAGTAGGAGTTGAAATAATTAATCCATCCGACCAATAAGTATTAATATAGTTATCGTTTGCATAAACTTTTAACTTAATCATGTTGAGTCGTGATTTTTTTTGCAAAGCAAATTCATTAAGGCAAAAATTATTTTTCCCATAAAACTCTTCGTCGCATGTAACTTCAAGCAACATTCGCTTATCGAGTGTATATTCTCCGGAAAGCAACTGTTTTAATGCCCAAATAAGATTATTACTATTTACATACGATAAAAATCCAAGTCGGCCGGTATTAAACCCAAGAATTGGGATTTCACGATCGCGCACAATTGTTGCCGATTCCAGAAATGTTCCGTCACCACCAATGCTTAGAAAAAAATCAAATTTTATTTCGTTAGGCAACTCCTTCTCAAAAACCCCCTTAACTTCGGGATGATAAAAAACTTTAGAGGTAATAAAATCGTTAAAGTCTTTATCTATATAAATATCAACATCCTTTTGCTTAAGTTCCTCAAACAATTGAATCAACATCCCGCTGAAACTGCTCCCAAAATTACGTCCATAAATAGCAATATTCATACACTAAAAATTTTTATAAAGTGGTGATTTGAACTCTGCAAATATACCAAATTTATTAAATATCGCATTGTACGCCAGTCGAAACTGCAAAAGTCGATCGTAATATGTCTCCATTGAGACTCCGACACCGACAGAATAAGCAAATTTGTGATCAAATTCATTATTAACAATCAATGGGTTTTGAACTGATTCGGATAGGGCCACATCAGCAAACATTTCGAGATAAACTATCGAAAATGCTTTTGAAAATTCATCAGGCAAGATATTTGGCAGGATATCTAATCGAAAATCAAAAATTTTATAAATTAATGTATTTTTTAGGCTGAAAATAAAATCTGAAGGAAAATAATAGTATTCGTAACCACGCATATAAAATCCTCCATAAAAGTTAAACATGTCCTCAAATAACACAAGTTTATTATTGTCGGACATATATTTTGCGACAAAAAGCTCGTTTCGCAAAAAAACATCTGAATTAGGAATAGTAGAATTTTTCTGTATTAGTGCAGTTAAATGAGTATTGTTGGAGAATTCTTTGTTTGAGAACAAGGATGCAACAAATCTCATATTAATAAAATAACCTGATGTTGGATAAATAATGCTATTTCGATTATCGTATTTTAACCCGATTTTCGGCATTATTAATTGTGGTCGAATTTGTCCATTTAGATTGTTTTCATAAAAATCAGAATTAAAAAAGTATTGATTAAGCTTTACTCCTATTTCAAGCACATAGTTTATCTGAGGTCTGTACGAATATTCCAAACCAAATTGTAAAATATTTCTCAAATATTTGTCGTCATTTTGCAAATAAACCGGCTGATTACCACTAATAGAAGATATTACTTTCTTCTGTCTAAAGAAGTCGGCAAAAACCCATATTCCGTCAACTCGGCGTTTTCCAAAACCGGGCTTATGATACGAAATTGCGTAATGCTCTTTAAATCCGAGACGTGTTTTAAATCTTAACATTTCGTCGCGACCTCTAAAATTAAACCAATCGAAAGCAGCACCATAATTAATTCTCGAGATGTCACGATAGTATAAAAATGTACTTAAATTTCTTTCGGAGTGTTCTAAAATAGGATATCCCCAATAATACCAACGTTCCTGAAAAGTGAATTTTACTTCAATATTATCGGCACTTTCGATAGTTTCGACATCAATAAAATTAAATAATTGCAAGCGATTGAGATTATCTATTGATTTTTCTATGGCCAATTGCAAATCATCAAAAGAAAGAGAATCACCTGAAGCGAATTCGATCTCGCGTAAAACAATAAATGATTTTGTAACCTCATTACCTTGAAGGTAAATCTGCAATTCCTTTGGTCTATCTGTTGATTGTGCAAATACAGACAAAGAAAAACATGCAAAAATGCAGTAAAATATTAGAGTTTTTAATCTCAAATGTTTAAAAAATTAATAAATGAGTCGTATCTATCTTGATAAAAGACTTTAAGCATATCCTCGGCAAGGAATGATGCCTTTACGTTATAATTATATCTTTCGAAGGTCTGAAGTATGGATGCAATATCAGTAACATCGACTTTTATGGTAACGTTAATTAGTGTTGAATTATCGAAGTCAGTAATATATGAAGTTAGTAATTTCGCATTATTTGATTCGACAATACCGCTAATTTCGTGTAAAGAATAGTCGTGAATTGTCATTTCAAGGACAATAATACTTCCGGCTTTTTCGATGCTCATCATTTTTGAGAACTCTGTAACCATTTTGAATAAAGAAATTGCGCCAAGATAATTTTTGTTTGTATCCAACACAGGAATCACAGAAAGTTTCATTTTAGCGCAAAGGTCCATAACCTCGAAAATATGTTGATTTTCGAACACATACGGACGAACAAGAGACAAGTTATGATTACCAATTGGGTCTTCGCCACAATTGTTGTCATAAATATCGGTATCAGAAATAAGTCCTAAAAATTCTTGATTATTTACGATAGGCAAATGAGATACACGATGCGTCTCCATCCATTGCAGAGCAGTGTTTCCGGTATCGGATGTTCGTACTACCGGTATTGCATCGTTAATTAGTTCTTTTGCAATCATATGATTTTAATTATTTTTTTATGCAAACATAAGTAATATATTTGTATTTGGTAAAAATACTAAAAAAATGACAAAACTAAGCGTCAACATAAACAAAATAGCGACTATTCGCAACGCACGTGGTGGCAAGTATCCTGATGTAAAATTGGCAGCTATAAACTGCGAAAAATTTGGTGCACATGGAGTAACTGTTCACCCACGTCCGGATGAGCGACACATAACTTATCAGGATGTTTTGGATATTCGGCCGATAATAACAACTGAATTTAATATCGAGGGCTATCCATCAAAGAAATTTATTGATTTAGTATGCAGAGTTAAGCCTCATCAGGTAACACTTGTGCCCGATCCACCCGATGCAATTACATCGAATGCCGGTTGGGATACGGTAAAGCATAAAGAATTTTTAAGCGAAATTATTTCTGAATTTAAAGATTTAGGAATTCGCACATCTATTTTCGTTGATACAGACATTAAGAACATTGATGGCGCAGCTAAAATAAGAACCGACAGGGTAGAATTATATACAGAGCCTTACGCTGCGAATTTCGCCAAGAACAAAGAAAAGGCAGTTTATGACTTTACCCAAGCAGCCAAACACGCCCTAAAGCTAGGCTTGCAATTAAATGCAGGACACGATTTAAATCTCGAGAATCTAAAATATTTTATACAAAATGTTCCGGGCATATCGGAAGTTTCAATTGGTCATGCGCTAATTTCGGATGCACTGTACTTTGGTTTAGACAACACAATAAAGCTGTATTTGAGGGAATTGAGGTAGAGGGGGTATTAGAATAGTTTGCAATATTTTTAAAACTTAAAACTATAGCTAACAGATGGGATAATTGGGAAAAGGCTTTGCTGTTTTAAAACCATTTGTGAACCAACTTGGTCGAAGAAATAGTAGTATGGATTTTTACGGTTATATAGGTTGTAAATGCTTACATTCCATGTTCGTTCGCCCCGTTTAGTTTTCTTGTGGAAGTTGGCCCCGATATCGAAACGATGATAGGCACGCATTCTAAAATTATTTATTCCATTATAAATGTAGGCCTGAGAATTATAATTGAAAGCATCCGGATTATCATTGTACCATCTTGACGCATCATTAATGACATCATATCTGCCAACTGCCATTGTAAAAGCATTGCCTGTGCCGTAAACCCAAGTGGCAGAAATATCAATATTTTCGTTTATCTGATGTGAAAAAACTAGGCTTATGTCGTGGGTTCTGTCGTACTTGTAATTAAAAGGCTCGCCATTGTTAATTTTCGAAAATTGCCTAGTTGTTCTTGACAGTGTATATCCAACCCAACCTGTTGTTCTACCTGCTTTTTTCTGAAAAAGAAACTCTAACCCGTAAGACTTCCCTTTTCCGTCGGTTTCAACTTTATCTTGCCAGTCGGAAGTTGCATTTACAGTGCTGGCGCCTTCTTTATAAGCTATGAGATTACTCATATCCTTATAATATCCTTCAAGACTTATCTCGTATTTGCTATTAAATAATAATCCCGACACTCCAAATGCATATTGTGTTGATTTTGCAGGATTTACTTTTTCGGTTGCCGGTAGCCACAAATCGGTTGGAATCCCAACTCCGGAATTGGTTAACAAATGTACATTCTGCTGCATTGTGGCATACGAAGATTTCAAAATTACATAAGAGCCAATTGGTACTGACAACAATACTCTTGGTTCGAGCGAAAAATAGTTTTTACCGTTAACCTGATAAAGTGAAAATCGTCCGCCAATGTCTCCAAAAAGTTTTCCGCCAAGATTTATTTCATTGGAAAGATAAGCTGCATGTTCGAATGCATTTAGAGTGTAATTTCCAAATGTTGTGTCAACATCAAAGCCTTGATTGTCGTTTTGATTATAACTTGCCAGCCCTGGGGTAAAAGTATGATATAAACTATTTATGCCAAATTTCATTTTAATTGCCGTTAATGCGAAATACTCGAAATCAATCTTTGCAGATAAATCGTTTATGCCGGAAATAAAACTACTGTATGCCGACTGCACATAGCTACCATCGTCTATATTTTTCGACATGTCGTTTAGCAAACGGTATCGAGTATAGCTGAGAATTGAATTGCTGAAAAGCTTTGGTCCATAAATGTGATTCCAACGTAAAGCAAACAAATTATTACCCCAATTCTGATTAACTTTTATTTTGCTTGATGAATGATATGAATTGTCCTTCCGGCGAAAAGAGATTCTATCGTCGCCAAGATAAACACTAAGAAAAAGTCGGTCTTTGTCGGAAAATCTATAATTTACTTTGGCATTAAAATCGTAAAAATTATAACCGATAGCTAGGCCTTGAGTTAGGGCTTCGGATAGTGGAAGCATAAAAATATCGTACATAAAACGGCGAAACGAAACAATATATGAAGATGTATCTTTAATTATCGGACCTTCAATCGAAACTTTTGAAGCTACCATACCAATCATGCCAGAGCCTTTAAATTCGCGTATATTACCTTCTTTCATTCTAATGTCCAAAACTGAAGATAAGCGGCTACCGTAAATTGCTGGAAAACCTCCTTTAACCAATTTTATGCTGCTTAGCGCATCTGAATTAAAAGTTGATACAAATCCACCAAGGTGATTTACATAATAAAGTGGCACATCGTCAAGCAAAATAAGATTTTGATCAGGAGTTCCGCCACGAACATAAATCCCGCTCGAAGCCTCGTTACCCGAGCTTACGCCGGGCATTAGTTGCAAAGCTTTCATTATGTCGGATTCACCACCAATTGCCGGAAGATTTTCTATTTGCGAAAGCGGAATACTTACAACACTCATTTCTGAGGCTTTGTCGGTTATTTGTCCTTTGTTTGCATTTACTATAACTTCGGCGAGTATAGTCCCCGGAATAAGAGAATAGTTTTTCGAAAGTCCTGATTTAACAGTAAAAGTATCTGTAATGCTAACATAACCAATATACGAAATATTAAGAAAAACAGTATCGGTTTTTGGAATGGTTAAACTGTAAAAACCATAATTATTACTTGTTGTTCCCCTTACCGATTTTGAATCGAAAATATTTGCCCCGATAAGTTTTTCACCTGTTTCGTTGTCGGAAATATATCCGCTGATGGTAATATTTTGAGAATATGTGGTAATTGCAGTAAATGTGAGAAAAGATACTACTGCAAAAAATCTTTTAATACTTGAAGCATTCATAACTTACCAATTAAAATTGTAAAATTTTGTAAGAGTATCAACCACTTCGGTATATCCGGCAAAAATACCGTAACCACCTTTAATATTATAGTACATCGTGCTTGGCTCTGTTGTTCCCGACCAAAAATCGCTACTTATACTGCTTTGATGAATTACCAATTGACGCTTATATTTGTAATAAGATTCGCTAACCTTACGCAAGTGAACAATTATTCTCATTTCTCTATACTGAGGATAACTATCTTCGAGGTACATTTCATTCTGGAAATTAACTTTAAGCGGATATGTTTGACCAATAAAGCTCTCGTTACTAAAAACCAAAGTTCGTGGTTTAAACTCTACCAAGCCCTCTTTGGTAAGGACAGGATCATAATTTTCTTTGCAATAATCAGCAATTATTGTCTCGTAAACAGTATCTAAAGAACTACGTTTATAGCTCATTTCTAGCAGAACCTCATAATATTGCAAATCCGTGGAATTATCCTGAATATTTATTACTGCCTGACATACAGGAAATCCGTCTTGATCCATAAGAGCCGAATCCCGAAAACTACAAGAAGTCATAATTGGATTACTTGGCAAAATATCCTTAGCAGTAATTTCATCAATATCGGGGAACTCTGGAATTTCCAAATGCACAGAATAAGTTTTTCCGGATTGGGGAATAATATTCGAAACAAAAAACCCATCGAAATAGTTTAACTCTCCTGCTAAAACATCATCTTCGTAAAGCCAAATACGAGCATCGCTAATTGTTGCCGGAATACTATCCAAAGGATTTACAGTTTTGCTTAACCTTAATTTTACAACTGTATCATTTGTAAAAAAGCAGTTAATAACCGGTGATGTCGGAAATTCGGGAACCTCGATTTCGATTACTTCTGTGCAGGAAAAAAAAGTCGTCAATATCAATGAAATTAAAGCTAATTCAAATTGTACATATGTTTTAATCCTATACCGAAGCCCAAAGTGACGCATTTGTAATGATACCATATATCTCAATTTTATGTAATTTTTTTATTCAAACTTTCTTGCTTGATCAAGAAAGTTGCAAAGAAATCAAGAACAAACGATCCTTCCCCCCGCTCTTTTGAAACAAAAGAACTGTAAGCAAAACTGGTAAACCTCTTTGCAACAGTTCTATTTGTTTCAAAATTCACAAGGCTGGAGCTGGTACTTCGGCGCAGCTCAGCAACCACCCGGCGTTTCTTCGAGGCCATCCCGCATCGTTTCGCAGAAAAAGTACCGCTTAACTCGTTCAATTTTCGCCCGTTATTTTTTCCCAATTTCAATACTAGCCATTGTAATATTTTATCTAAAAACATGTTCAATTGTTTAATTATTAGAATTTGGATATTTTATTCCCATATTTTCTTTTGCACTAGTTTTCCTTTTTATAATTAAAATTATAGCTTAATCGCCAAGAAATAATTCTGTGTTTTGAATTTACAAAATATTCATTTGAATATTTCCACATTAAATCAAAACTAACCCTATTTTTTGCAAAACAAAAAGAAATTCCCGGTGCAACAAATCCACCAATTCTACCTTTATTAAGAAAAGTCCACTCTTCATTTATCAAAGCCTTTGACCAGTAATGGTTATAATACAAATCAATTTCAGCAAATGGTCTGATTATTCGCAAGTAATTTAAAGTAAAACGCGAAAAGCCCCCTAAACGAAATGAATTAGATCTAAAAATTTGACTTTCGCCTTGAAACGTTCTAACATTATACCCTGAAAACTCTGGACCTACTTTGATATTAGGATGAACATTATAGCCGTATCTTAACGCATATACAATAATTGGGAAACTGTTATCATGCCAGATGAGCTCTTCTAAATCCCGAAATGCAGGATTAAACTGTACTGAAATGTTTTGCTTAAAAACAATTGAGTCTTGTTTATGCTGGGCATTTAAATTAGTAATTACCATTATAAATAAGGCACTAAGTAAAACACATCCTTTTATTCTGTTCATTTTTTGAAGTTAAAGTTATAGCAAAGACGCCATGAGATTATATGATTTCTTTCATTTACAAATGCATGATTTGAAAATTTGTACATTACGTCGAGATTAACCCGATTTTTAACAAAACAGAATGAAATGCCTGGCGCTATATACCCTCCAAAAGAATTATATCTTGTCACATAATACTCGAAAAAATTCATCATCGAATAAACATGTGAAAAATATAAGCTTGTTTCAAGAAAAGGTTTAACAAAAGACAACTTGTTAATCGAATATCGTGCAAAAGCTCCGAAATTATATTGAATTCCTCTGGAAATTAGTTGAGAGTCCTGAGTAACATTTCTGCGCCATAAAGAGAACTCTGGCCCGAAATAAAAATTCTTATAGGGTCTATATGAATATCTTGTAGCCAAAACTATATTTCTAGGGGCACTTTCATTCCAAATGAGTTGCTCAAGCGTTTGTGCTGCAGGGTTAAATTGGATTGCAAAAGAACTTTTGTACTTGTGCAAATCTATATTGCTATTTTGTGCAACACATAAACTGCTAAAAGCAATTAGAAAAACAAAAATCAATTTCATAATGAAGTAATAATATTAAGAAAAGCTCATTCTACAAATTTGAATATTTCTATTTTATAAAATAAGCTTCTCTAAATTTATAAACTAATAATTTGCAGTAAAGGCGTTATTATGTGTGTATGTTTTAACAACGCCATCTTTATCCCCAGTATGAATAGTTGTACAAGAACTTTCGTTAACATCCGGTGGTATCTGATATGCATAAAAACATCGCCTAATCGTTTGATTACCAGAATAGCTCGCACTTGGAATTGTTAAAACAGTTTGTGTATTTAAAACTTTAGCATACCCTTGTGGCCAAGAAACAGTAACACCATCAAGTCTTTTTCCGACCCAAGCCTTCCAAACATACTTCTGAGTATTTGCTTCTGCTGACCATTCGTACAAACCAAGGCTATAAACCTCATGCAATCTAATAACCAAACGATGCTGGGAGTCAAAGTACATTGTCTTATAATTATACTGCTGTTTCTGCGAAACTAAAGACTCACAAACTATTTCTTCATGAGAATTAATTTCATTATTGGAACTGCAAATTAAACCAATTAAATCTGTATTTCCATTCTCTATTGTGTATGTGTAATTGTGAGAAACTCGGTTTATCTTTCTTCCAACTTGAAATACACCTTCTACATTAGCAACATATGAAAACATTACACTTGCTTGCATTTCATGTATTATTGAATTATCATATTCCACGTCATAAAACACATTTGGATAATTTTTTAAATATTCTTTCCCCTCTGATGGATTACTATCCAACAAATCCATCCCTGCATCATAATAATCCTTCATTGGAACAAACCCTAAATGATTATACATGTCTTCAATTTTCATATCATTTCTTTGATTCTCAAAGATCCATTGTAAATAATTCATAAAAGCTTCCTCATCCTTAAACACCAATCTCCCATCCACAACTTCCGGTAAATATTGCATTACCTCCATATCCGAAATTGGTTGGGGTTTGCGTACCGTTTGCTGTTGGTCTGCTCCAGAGGTTTCCTCTTTCTCACATGCTACTACCATAAACATAGCCACAATTACCACTATTCCTGCAAATAAACTACTAATTGTCGAATTTCCGACTTTTTTAAATTTTTAGTTCTCATTTTAATTAAATTTGCGAAGTATAAACTTCGGTTTAACATTACGGGCAACACAGTTCTTTTCGAGGAGGCTGTGTTGTCTTTTTTTAATCACTAATTTTTAATTACTCTTTTGTTACTACATAAAAAATTC